>DATKDW010000091.1 GCA_035512495.1 Acidimicrobiales bacterium | reverse complement strand
CACCCTGCATCATGAGCTCGCGAGCCTCGGCGAGGCCCCTGCGGGACCCACGGTTGTTCGTGGCGTCGCCCGTCACGGCGAGCGCCTCTGGCAATGGCACGCCAGCGGCGACCATCGAGCTGAGGATCCGGCAGAAGCGCTCGAGGACCGCATGACGGACGATGTCGCCCAGAACCGGCAACCTCAAGAGGAAGGTGTCCCGCACGTTCTTGCCGCGCTCCGTCTGCAGCGCCAGGACCAAGCCCACCACGAAGGTTCCAGTGCCGAGGCCCATGGCCCACCACCACGCCTGGAAGAAGTCGGCAACGCTCATGATGATGCGGGTGGGAAGCGGCATCTCGGCGTCGAGCCCTGCGAAGAAGTCCCGGAACTTCGGGAGCACGTACACGCCGAGGATCACGACCGAGACGAGGGCCATCACGATCACGACCGCCGGATAGGTCAGTGCGCTGACCACCCGCTGTCGGGCCTCGAGATCCCGCTCGATGTACTGGGAGAGCTGGTCGAGCACGACGTCGAGGTTGCCGGTGAGCTCGGCCGACCGCAGGATTCCGAGGTAGTAGGACGGAAAGGCGTGGGGGTGCTGCTCCGCAGCATCGGCGAAGGTCATGCCTGCGCGCAACGACTCTGTGATCTCGGTAAGGACCTTCTTGAGCTCCTTGTTGGCTGTGTCCTCCACGATGGTCTCGAGGCCGTCGATGATGGGGATGCCGGCCTTGATGAACACCGCCAGCTGGCGGGAGAAGTGCATGACCTCCTTGCGAGGCACCTTCTTCTTGGTCAGCTCCAGCTGGAGGACGCCCTTCTTCTCGTTGACCTCCACGATCTCGAGGTCGCGGCCCACCAGGGCGAGCCGCGCCTGGGTGAGGGTGACGGCCTCCTCGACACCCTTGAAGGCGACACCTTCTGCGTTGAGTGCGGAGTACTTGAACTTCGCCATGTGATCCCCTGCCTCAGGCCGCGTAGATGGTCTTGACGACTTCGTGGATGGTCGTGACGTTGTGCTCGACGAGGGCCATGGCCTCGTCCTTGAGGGTGCGCATGCCCTGCTGGATGGCCATGCGGCGCAGCTCGTCCTGGCTGGCCCAGCCCACGATCAAGCGCTTGAGCTCGGGCGTCACCCGCAGCAGCTCGTAGACGCCCACCCGGTCGCGGTAGCCGGTGCCGGCGCAGAAGTTGCAGCCCACCCCCCGGTAGAACTTCCGCTTGGTGCCTCCCTCGGAGAGCTCGACGTAGAAGTCCTTCTCCTCGCCGCTGAGGGTGTAGGGCTCCTTGCAGGTGGTGCAGATGCGGCGCACCAGGCGCTGGCCCACCACCGCCCGCACCGAGCTGGCGATCAGGAACGACTCGATGCCCATGTCCAGGAAGCGGTGCAGGGCCAGCACCGAGTCGGTGGCGTGGATCGACGACAGCACGAAGTGGCCGGTGAGGGCCGACTGCACGGCGATGCGGGCGGTGTCGACGTCGCGGATCTCGCCGACCAGGATCACGTCGGGGTCCTGGCGCAGGATGCTCTTGAGCCCACCGGCGAAGCTGAGGCCGGCCTGCTCGTTGATCTGGATCTGGTTGATCGAGGGGAACACGTACTCGACGGGGTCCTCGATGGTCATGATGTTGCGCTCGGTGGCGTTGAGCTCGGCGAGGGTGGCGTAGAGCGTGGTGGTCTTGCCCGACCCGGTGGGCCCGGCGCAGATGACCATCCCGTACGGCGAGCGGACCATGGCCGAGAACGCCTCGTGGGTGTCGTCCGGCATGCCCAGCTCGGCCGCCCTGAACAGCGGCTTCGACTTGTCGAGCAGGCGCATGACCACCTTCTCGCCCTGGATGGTGGCGGTGGTGGACACCCGGATGTCGAGGGCCCGGCCGTCGATCTCGGTGGCGATCTGGCCGTCCTGCGGCCGCCGCCGCTCGACGATGTTCATGCTCGCCATGATCTTGACGCGGCTCACCAGCGCCGGGCCGATCTCACCGGGCAGGGCCAACACGTCGTGGAGGGCACCGTCGATGCGCAGCCGCACCCGGACCCGGTCGCCCTGGGGCTCGATGTGGATGTCCGAGGCCCGATCTCGCAGGCCCTGGGTGATGATCAGGTTGACCACCTGCACCACCGGGGCGTCGTCGGTGCCGGAGTCGGGCCGCACCGCCTCGGCCGCCCGGCGCAGGCTCTCGGCGGTGGTCGCCTCGAAGGCCCGCACGTGCTGGTCGATGTCGGCCAGCGCCCGGTACGAGGTGTCGATGGCCCGGCGGAGGTCGGACGCCGCCGCCACCGCCAAGGTGACCGTCCGACCGGCGGCCACGGTCAGGTCGTTGAGCGTCTCGGACGACACGTCGGCCACGGCGACCACGAGCGACTCCTCATCGAGTCGCAGCGGGATCGCCGTGAACCGACGTGCCGACGTCTCCGCCAGCAGCGCCACGGCCTCGGGGTCGGGCGTGTTGCGGCGGAGGTCGGCCAGCTCCAGCTCGAACTGCTTGGCCAGCGCCTCGGCCAGGTCGAGGTCGTCGAGGACCCCGAGCTCCACCAGGAGGGTCCCGATGCGCTTGCCCGACGCCGACTGCTGCAGCAGCGCCTCGGAAAGCTGACCCTGGCTGATGCGGTCGCTTCGAACCAGCAGCTCACCCAGCAGCTCTGAGGGCTTCGGAAGGGTGGCGACGGGGGCGGGCGGCGCGGGGTCCTCAGCCGGAGCCGCGCCAGCGCGGAACAGGGACATCACCGCCGCCCTTCGGGAGACGTGACGAGCGGTGGCACTGAGAGGGTTTCGATGTGCATCTCGTCAGCCAACTCCGGAGGTCAGCCCAGGTCACCCCCACTTTTGGTGATTCCGACCCAGCATGGGCGGTTGCTCCCGGAATGCCCGCTATTGCAGGGGTGGGTCAACGCAGTCGGTGGTACCGCCACCGCCGCCGGCGAGGGTCTCCCGCACGATCGGCTCCACGAAGCCCGACCCGGGGTCGCTGGTGGTGAGGAAGCGCAGGATGGCCCGGGCGATGGCCTCGCCGTGGGCCTGCTGCACGTCGGGGCGGGCCAGCAGCTCGGCCTCGGCCATCGACGCCGAGAGGAACAGCCCCTCGGAGATCACCGCCGGCACCCCGGCCGAGCGGCGCAAGATGCCGTAGTAGTCGCCACCCTGGCTGTTGAGGCGCACCTTGGCACCGGCGTCGACGTTGCCGCTCCAGGCGATGCCCTCGTAGCGGCTGAAGGCGGCGGCGACCTCCTCGTGCAGCAGGCCGGCGAGGCGGCGCGACTCGGGGTCGGCCACCTGGTGGTACACCTCGGTGCCGGGGCGGTCGAGGGGGCCGTCGTGACCGCCGTTGTGGTGGATCGACACGAACGCCCGAGGCTGGAGGGCGGTGGCGATGGCGGCCCTGGTCTGCAGCGTCACCCGGTAGTTGGCGTAGCGGGTGAGCATCACCGACACCCCGGCCTGCTCGAGCGCCCGGTGGGTGTGGGCGGTCACCACGTCGTTGAGGTCGCGCTCCACCAGCCCGTTGGGGCCTACCGAGCCGGTCTCCCGCCCGCCGTGGCCGGGGTCGAGGACCACCTCGGCGCTGGTGAGCGGGGTCCCGCCCGCCACAATGGCCTCGACGGCGCACGGCGTCATCACCCTCCAGCCGCCCTCTGCCGGCCCGACCACCGGGACGATGATCCCGGTGGTGGTGATCAGGGCCGCGGGCTGCACGGCGGCGGGGGCCTCGGTGTCGGGGGGTGGTGCTTCGGTGGCCGGAGGCGCCGTGGCGGTGGCGGGCTTGGCGTGGGGGACGGCCCGCTGCAGGCCCGAGGTCGAGTCGCGGCCCACCCCGCCGGCGCAGGCCGTGACCGTCACCAGGAGCGCGATGAAGACGATGAGCAGGGGCCGCCGGTGCACCCCACCATGGTGGACCACGAAGCCACCCGCGCGTCCGCGGCATGCCACATCGCCCGATTTGCCCCTTGACACCCTCAGAGCTCCGGTCGTATCATCGAACGTATGTTCGAGAGTTTGAGCGAGCTACGAGAGGCGTCGGTCGCGCTGGCCGGCCGCTTCGAGCCGGGCACGCTCTCCGCCGACGACGCCGCCGTGGCGGTTGCCGACGCCGCCACCATCGAGAACGTGGCATCCACCATCAAGGCGCTGGCAGCCGCCCGCCTCGCCGCCACCGACCGCTGGCGGGCCACGGGCGACGCCTCGCCTGAGGAGTGGCTGGCCCGCCAGACCGGCACCTCGAAGAGCCAGGCCCAGGCCGCCATCCGCACCGGCAACCGGCTCGAGCAGCAACCCGAGGTCGGAAGCGCCGCCCGGGCTGGCACGCTCTCGGCCGGTCAGGCCGCCGAGATCAGCGAGGCGGCCGCGTCCGACCCGGCCGCCGAGCACCGGCTGGTGCAGCTCGCCCGGAGCAAGGCAAGCGTCGGCGAGCTCCGCGACGAGTGCCGCCGCACCCGGGCCGCCGCCGACCCCGACCCCGACGCCACCGCCCGGCGCATCCACCGCAACCGGTCCCTGCGCGAGTTCACCGACACCGAGGGCGCGTGGAACCTCCAGCTCCGCGACACCGTCGAGAACGGCGCCACGGCCCGGGCCGCCCTCCAGCCGTTCATCGAGCAGGCCTTCGCCGACGCCCGCAAGGCTGGCCGGCACGAGTCGCACGAGGCCTACGCCGCCGACGCCTTCATCGAGCTGTGCCGCCGCTCGCTCGCCGCCGGCCGGCAGCCCTCGCCGGCGGCCGAGCCCCACGACGGCGCATCCACCGCGCCGAAGCCGCCGCCCTACCTCGGCATCCTCCGGCTCGACATCGCCGCCCTCCAGCGGGGTTCGGCCGAGGGCGACGAGGTGGTCGAGATCGCCGGCCTCGGCCCCGTCCCCGTCGCCACCGCACGGGAGCTGCTCGGCGACGCCGTGCTCAAGCTCGTGCTCACCAGGGGCGTCGACGTCGCCAACGTCACCCACCTCGGACGTGGCCCCACCGTCGCCCAGAAGGTGGCCCTGCTCTGGACGTCGCCGATCTGCGAGGCGCTCGGCTGCAGCCGCACCCGCCGGCTCGAGAACGACCACCGCACGCCCTGGACCGCCGACCGGGTCACCGAGCTCCACAACCTCGACCGCCTCTGCGGGCACCACCACCACAAGAAGACCCACGAGGGGTGGTCCCTGGTCGATGGCAAGGGCAAGCGCCCCATGGTCCCTCTCGACGACCCCCGCCATCCCCACCATCGGAGTGCAGGAGGGGCTCGGGGCCAGCCACCACCGGACGAGGGGCTCGAACGCCCCGGTGACCCCGCACCGGGCGACGACGAGGCCCGTCGCGTCGCCCGCACCGCCGAGGGCCGAGCCGGCCCGCCGGCACCAGGTGACGCCGACGGGGTTGCCGATGGGAACGCCGGCACGGCCTACGCGGACCAGCCGCAGCTCGACCTCGGCCGCCCCGACGCGGCCTGAGGTCGGCGGCGCTTGGCCGTTGGGCGGGCTACGGCGGGGGTGACGCCTCGTAGGCCTCGACCAGCCAGCCGATGAGCTGGTCGTCGAGGTCGTCGGGTGACGCCACGTTGGCCACGTGGTGGTAGCGCCCGTGGTAGGCCACCACCTTGCGGGTGATGGTCGGGTGGGTGACGGCGCGGTCGAGCGAGAACGACAGCGCCGTCCAGCGCTGCATGGTCCGCAGCTGG
Organism: Acidimicrobiales bacterium; assembly: GCA_035512495.1. Classification (NCBI taxonomy): domain Bacteria; kingdom Bacillati; phylum Actinomycetota; class Acidimicrobiia; order Acidimicrobiales; species Acidimicrobiales bacterium. Next base: position 25,803 of record DATKDW010000091.1, on the reverse strand, counting down.
GCGAAGCTGCGGGCGCGCTTGAGGAAGATGCCGACCGACACCGGCTCCACGTGGATGGGCCCGATCCCCTCGAGGCGGGCCATCACTGCCTCGAAGATCGGACGCTCGTGCGCCGGCCCGGTGGAGAAGTACTCCTCGATCGACATGGCCGGCGCGCACTCGTGGCCCTGGTTGGCGCGTGAGAACTGCCGGTCGCACTCGGGGCATCGCCAGGCGGGCACCCCGCCATCCTGTCAGCGCACGATCCGTCGTGCTCCCGGCGCCGACTGCGAGGATGCGCCGGTGACGACCGCGCCGCCCGACGACGCAGCGGCCCGCTGGAACCACAACATCCACCTCCAGCCGGTGGTGACCGGAGCCGTCCCGCCCGGCTGCGATCGGGTGCTCGACGTGGGCTGCGGCGAGGGCACCGTCACCCGCGCGCTGACGCTGCGGGCGAGGCACGTGACCGGCCTCGACCCCCACGCCCCCAGCATCGGGCTGGCCCGCTCCCAACCGGTGCCTGACAACGTCGACTACGTCGTCGGCGACATCCTCGACCCGCCATTCGAGCCGGGGAGCTTCGACGCCACGGTGGCGGTGGCCGTGCTGCACCACATGGACTGTCCGGCGCCCTGATCAGGATGCGCGACCTGCTCCGGCCGGGCGGCACCCTCGCCGTCCTCGGCCTCGCCCGGTCCCGCTACCCGACCGACCTCGCCCACGACGCTGCCGGCGCGGTGGCGACCCGGATCCTCAAGCGCGGGCGCGGCCGCACCTACTGGGACACGCCCGCGCCGATGGTGTGGCCGCCCCCGCTGACGTTCGCCGAGACGAGGACGGTGGTCCGGGCGGTGCTGCCCGGCGCCCGGTACCGCCGCCACGTGCTCTGGCGGTGGTCGGTCGTCTGGACCAAGCCCACCTGACCGACGCCACTCGCGGCACGGCCGGGGCAAACGAGGTCCGCACGAGGCGGTGAACCACGACCGCGCCGCCCACGCGTCCGCGGCTCCACGACCCGCCCGAGGTTCTCGGCACGCCTGCTGCTCCCCAGGCACCAAGGACGTGCCGAGAACGACGGGGCCTACGGTTCCCCAGGCACCAAGGACGTCCTGAGGTTCTCGGCACGCCTGCTGCTCCCCATGCACCAAAGACGTGCCGAGAACGACGGCGCCTACAGGGCCTTGACCACCTCGGCCATCAGGTCGCCGGCCTCGGTGGGGTTCTTGCCCACCTTGACGCCCGCGCCCTCGAGGGCCTCCATCTTGGCGGCCGCGGTGCCCTTGCCGCCGGAGACGATGGCGCCGGCGTGGCCCATCTTCTTCCCGGGCGGGGCGGTGACGCCGGCCACGTAGGCGACGACCGGCTTGGACATCTCCTTGGCGATGAACTCGGCGGCCTCCTCCTCGGCGGTGCCGCCGATCTCGCCGATCATCATCACGGCCTTGGTGTCGGGGTCGGCTTCGAAGGCGCGGAGGCAGTCGATGAAGCTGGTGCCGGGCACCGGGTCGCCGCCGATGCCCACGCAGGTGGTCTGGCCGATCCCCTTCTGGGTCAGCTCGTGCAGCGCCTGGTAGGTGAGGGTGCCCGAGCGGCTGACGATGCCCACCGGGCCGCCGCCCATGGCGATCTCGCCGGCGGTGATGCCGATGTTGGTCTTGCCGGGGCTGATGATGCCGGGGCAGTTGGGCCCGAGCAGCTGCACCGTGGGGAAATCGCGCTTGAGGCGGTTGTAGAACAGCGCCTCGTCGTGAGCCGGTACGCCCTCGGTGATGCAGACGATGAACTCGATGCCGCCTTCGGCGGCCTCCAGCACGGCCGAGGCCACGCCTGGGGCAGGGATGAAGATGCACGAAGCGTTGGCGCCGGTCTCCTTGACGGCGTCGGCCACGGTCGCGAAGACGGGGATCCCGTCCACGTCGGTGCCGGCCTTCTTGGGGTTGGTGCCGGCCACCACCTTGGTGCCGTAGTCCCGGTTGCGCAGGCCGTAGAACCGGCCCTGGCTGCCGGTGAGGCCCTGGTAGACGACCTTGGTGGTCTCGTCGACGAAGATGCTCACTTGACGCTCCTCTCCGAGGAGCGTCGGCGCTCGCATCGGATGACTGTGTTCATGGTTCGCTCCGCTGGCGCTGCGCTCACTTGCTACTTCCCTCCAGCCAGCTCGACGGCCTTGCGGGCCGCGTCGAGCATCGTCGGCTTCGAGATCAGCCGGTCGGACTCGTGCTCCTTCAAGATCGCCCGGCCCTCGTCGGCGTTGGTGCCGTCGAGGCGGATGACGATCGGTGACGAGATCTCCACGCGGCCGAGGGCCTGGACGATGCCGTTGGCCACCTCCTCGCCGCGGGTGATGCCGCCGAAGATGTTGATGAAGATCGACTTCACCCGCTCGTCGTTGTTGATGACCTCGAGGGCGTTGGCCATCACGTCGGCGTTGGCGCCGCCGCCGATGTCGAGGAAGTTGGCCGGCTCGCCGCCGACCTGGTTCACCACGTCGAGGGTGCTCATGGCCAGGCCGGCGCCGTTGGCGATGATGCCGACGTCGCCCTCCAGGCCCACGTACTGCAAGCCCTTCTCCTTGGCCGCCGCCTCGCGCTCGTCGCGCACCTGGATGGCGGCGTAGTCGTCCCACTCGTGGCGGTACTCAGCGTTCTCGTCGAGGGTGACCTTGGCGTCGAGGGCGTGGACCCGCCCGTCGGGGGTGAGGATGAGGGGGTTGATCTCGACGAGGTCGGCGTCGCCCTCGGTGTAGGCCCGGTAGAGCTTGAGGAGGATGTCGACGGCGCCCTCGGTGGCGTCGGGGTTGAGCTTGGCGGCCGCCACCCACTCGCGGCAGACCTCCTCGCTGAGGCCGTCGACGGGGTCGACCCAGATCTTGGCGATGGCGTCGGGGTTCGACTCGGCCACGGCCTCGATCTCGACGCCGCCCTCGGCCGAGAGCATGCCGAGGTGCTTCTTGGCCCCGCGGTCGAGGGTGAACGAGGCGTAGTACTCCTCGGCGATGTCGGAGGCCACCTCGATCCAGATCACCTCGACGGTGTGGCCCTTGATGTCCATGCCGAGGATGTTGGAGGCGTGGGTCCGCACCTCGTCGGCGGTGTCGGCCAGCTTGATGCCGCCGGCCTTGCCTCGTCCGCCCACCTGAACCTGGGCCTTGACCACCACCGGGTAGCCGATGCGGTCGGCCACAGCGACGGCCTCGTCGACGGTGGTGACGGCGTCGCCGTCCGACACCGGGATGTCGAAGCTGGCGAAGAGCTGCTTGCCTTGGTATTCGAAGAGGTCCACTCGGGCGGGTTTCCTTGCTCGTCGGGTACGTGGGTACGGGGCTCGTGGGGGTGCGGGGCGGGAACGGGTCGAACGGTGGTCCGTCAGTCGGCCGCGCCGGCGAGGTCGGCCTCGCGGGCGTCGAGGGCCTCGGCCAACCAGGTGGTGATGGTGGTCATGTCGGCGCCTGGGGTGAACAGCTCGGCGATGCCGAGCTGCTTGAGCGCCTCGATGTCGGGCTCGGGGATGATGCCACCGCCGAAGACGACGACGTCGCCCAGGTCCCGGGCCGTCAGCTCCTCGAGCAGACGGGGGAACAGCGTCATGTGGGCCCCCGACAGGACGGAGAGGCCGATGGCGTCGGCGTCCTCCTGCAGCACCGTGGCGGCCACCTGCTCGGCCGTCTGGCGCAGGCCGGTGTAGATGACCTCGAAGCCGGCGTCGCGCAGCGCACGGGCGATCACCTTCGCCCCCCGGTCGTGACCGTCGAGGCCGACCTTGGCGACGACGACTCGGTACGGGCGCTGCACGGTCAGGGATACTAGGACGGTGCCCGTCGGCCCACCCCACCCGCAGGACACCCGGTGAGGCGCGCCGGCCGGCCCACGACCGCCCAGCGGGCGGTGGTCGCCGGGGTGGCCGTGCTGCTCGGTGCGGCGATGGTCTTCGCCCTGGTGCTCGTCCTCAGCCGCCCCGGTGAGCCCGGTCCCGACGGCCGGGGGGAGGTCCAGGTCCGCCTGGGCGACGAGGAGTTCCGTGCCGGGCGGACCGACCGCCTCGCCGCCCGCATCGCCCGCGACGGACGCCCGTTCCTCATCGCCGACGCCTCCCCGGCGCGGTCGCGCGACATCTACCTCCAGCACACCGGCGGCGACGAAGACGAGGGGTGGCTGGCCTTCGCCGCCCGGGCCCCGGACCAGGACGACCGGGCCTGCTCGCTGCTGTGGATGCCCGACGAGGCCCGCTTCGCCGACCCGTGCACCGGCCAGCGCTTCCCCGCCGACGGCGAGGGGCTCACCCACTGGGCCACCAGGGTCGACGACGGGGTGCTGTACGTCGACCTCCGCCGGGAGGTCGACCACCCCCGCCGGCCCGACGCCTGAGCGTCGTCCCGCGCCCAACCTGGCCGCCGTTTGGCCACCGACGCCCTGCGCCCCGTAGTTTTCTTCTCACATCGCACGAATCGGACAGGGGAACCCGCCATGACGCCCACCCGCAGGCCCGCCCGACTGGCAGTCGCGCTCGCCGCCCTCCTGGTCCTGAGCGCGTGTTCGGGCAACGACGACGAGGAGTCGCTCGAGACCTCGGGTGACCGCCAGACCACGACCTCGGTCGACGGCGACGGCGGCGACACCGATGAGGCTGGCGACGACGCACCGGCCCCCGGCTCGACGACCGACGATGCCGAGGCCGCCGGCGACGGCGACGGCGCCGAGGCAGGGACCGGCGACCCGGCCCCGGGCGGCGGTGACGGCTCCACCACCGGCGGCAGCACCGGCGGCGGGGGAGGCACCCCGTCCGGCCAGACGTCGAGCCCCTCGGCGCCCGACCGCCCGATCGTGCCCCGAGCGGGGACCTACACCTACGAGCGGACCACCACCACCGAGGGCTCGAGCCCGGAGACGGCGCGGACCGACTCGGTGGTCGAGCGCCTGAGCGGCGACGACCGGGCAGGCCGGGTGCGCCTGGCCGCCGAGGGCCCGCAGGGCAAGATCACCAGCGAGGCCGACGTGTCGTCCGAGGCCACCCTGGTCGACCTCTCCATCATCGAGTCGCCCCTCGGCGAGATCCACTGCGACTGGGAGCCGAACTGGATGCTGGTCGGCCCCTACACCAAGGGCAGCACCTGGGACTTCGCCAGCTCCTGCCGCGACGAGAAGCCCGGCCTCACCGTCGACATCGAGATCTCCGGCACCGGCACCGTCGTGGGCTACGAGCAGGTCGAGGTCAACGGCGCCACGGTCAACGCCTGGGTGATCGAGACCACCACGGTCACCGACATCGCCGTCACCTCCCCCACCGTCAACGGGACCCAGCACTCCGAGTCGGTGAGCCGCCGCTGGGTCGACCCCGCACTGGGCATGTCCGTCCGGGACGAGTCCACCAACGACAGCTCGGGCGACTTCCAGAACGGCCGGAGCACGATGGTCAGCGTCCTCGTCGGCCAGAAGAACTAGCCCAGGCCGAACTCAGCTCGAGACGGGCCGGAGCTCAGAACAGGTCGAGCAGCTCCCGCTTCTGCACCTTGGTGGTGCCGGTGCGGGGCAGCTCGTCGACCACCAGCACCCGCCGCGGCGCCTTGTAGGACGACATGGCGCCCTTGGCCCACGCCACCAGCTCGGCGCCGGTGACCTCACCGCCCGGGCGGAGGCGCACCACCGCCACCGGCACCTCCCCGGCGCGCTCATCGGGCAGGCCGAGCACCGCCGCCTCCACCACATCGGGGTGGGCCTCCAGGGCCCGCTCGACCTCCACCGCGAAGACCGAAAACCCTGACTGCTTGATCACGTCCTTCTTGCGGCCGGCGAAGGAGACCATCCCGAGGGCGCCCTTGCGGGCGAGGTCGCCGGTGCGCAGCCAGCCGTCGTCGGTGAGGGCAGCAGCGGTGGCGTCGGGGTCGCCGTGGTAGCCCTCGAGCACCCCGGGGCCCTTCACCAGCAGCTCGCCCACCACCCCGGCACGCACCTCGTGCCCGTCGTCGTCGACCACCTTGAGGTGGTAGCCGGGCAGGGCGACACCCAGGGCGTCCTCGCCGAAGGGCCACTGGAGGCCGGGCGGGGAGATGCGGGCCGCCGCCCCGCCCCCGAGCTCGACCATGCCGTAGCCCTCCACGAAGGTGGCCTCGCCCACGTTGAGCCCGATGCCGGGCAGCGTGACGGTGGCGCCCATCGCCTTGAAGCGCTTGGCCAGCTCGGGCGGCATCACGTCGGCCCCTGACGCCCACACCCGCACCGACGCCAGGTCGCGCCCCTCGGCGCCAGCGTCGAGCATCATCCGGTACATCGCCGGCACGCCGATGAACATCGTCGCCCGCCGCTGCTCGATGGCGTCGAGCACGGCGTCGGCGTCGAAGCGGGCCAGCAGGCGCACGGGAATGCCGGCCACCGCCAGGCCGAGCAGGGCGGCGAAGCCCATGATGTGGGCCACCGGCAGGGCCAGCACCGCCTCGTCCCGCCGGATGCCCGCAGGCCAAAGCGCAGCCGAGCCGACCTGGCCCAGCAGGGCCCGGTGGGTGAGACGGGCGCCCTTGGGCTTGCCCGTGGTGCCCGAGGTGTAGAACAGCGCCGCCACCGCACCCGGGTCGACCGGGGCCGCCTCGGCGAGAGGGGCGGTGCCGGCGGCAGCGTCGTCGAGCTCACCCGCTGCTCGGATCACCCACCCGGCGCCGGCGTCGCCGACGACGTGGTCGACCTCGTCCTGGCTCATGCGGGGGTTGACCGGCACCGGTACCCCGCCGGCGCGCGACACCGCCAGGCAGGCGAGCAGGAAGTGGTACCCGTTGGGCAGCGCCACCACCACCCGGTCGCCCACCGTGATGCGGGCGTCGATCCCGCCGGCCCACCGGGCGACCCGAGCGGCGGCCTGGCGGTGGGTCAGCTCGAGCCCACCCGACTCGCTCACGAGCGGGCGGTCGCCGTGGACCACGGCAAGGCGCTCCATCAGCGTCCCGAGGGCGAGGTCGCGCCCAGCGAGGAGACGTGCGCGTCCGAGCAGTCGCTTCATGGCCGACTTCCTACTCCACAACGGGCCATCAGGTCAGGTTGGCGAAGGCCTCGGCGTGGCGGTTCTCCCCGGCCACCAGGAGGATGGCGTCGCCCTCGATGACGGTGTCGGGGGTGGCGTAGGTGAAGGGCTGCCCCGACGGCTTGATGCACACCACGGTGACGCCGTAGCGCTGGCGGATGCCGGCCTCGCCCAGCGTCTTGCCCACCACGTCGGCGGGGGCAGTGGTCTCCACCAGGGCGAAGCCCTCGTCGAGCTCGATGTAGTCCATCATCCGACCGGTGACGAGGTGGGCCACCCGCTGGCCCATGTCGTGCTCGGGGAACACCACGCGGTGGGCGCCCACCCGCTCCAGGATCTTGCCGTGCGACTCGGTGATGGCCTTGGCCCAGATGAGGCCGATGCCGAGGTCGACGAGGGCGGCGGTGGTGAGGATGCTGGCCTCGATGTCGCCGCCGATGCCGACCACGGCCACCCCGAAGTCGCGCGCGCCGAGCTGCTCCAGGGCGCGCTTGGAGGTGGAGTCGGCCTGCGCGGTGTGGGTGAGGCGCTCGCTCATGTCCTGGACGATGCCGGGGTCGGTGTCGATGCCGAGCACCTCGTGGCCCAGGTCCACCAGCGTCTCGGCCAGGGCACTGCCGAAGCGGCCGAGGCCGATGACCAGCACTTCGGAGTCGGAGTTCGGCCTGCCGGGATCGTCGTCGGCGCGGCGGAAGGGGAAGCGTCGGTCCTTAGCCAATGATCGGCCTCTCGAGCGGCAGGTTGTAGAGCCGCTGGCGCTGGCGCAGCACCAGGGCGGCGAAGAGGGTGATGGGCCCCACTCGCCCGATGAACATGAGCACGATCAGTGTGGCCTGTCCGACGGCGGGGAGCGACGGCGTGATGCCTGTGGAGAGGCCCACGGTGCCGAAGGCGGAGAACGCCTCGAACAGCGAGCGCGACAGACCGGCGTCGGACACCGATGTGAGGACGAAGGTGCCGAGCACTGCCGCCCCCAGGCCGAGGAGGGCGACGGAGAGGGCCTGACGCTGCACCGTGCTCGGCGTGGAGCGCCCGAACAGCACGACCTCGGGGTCACCCCGGGTCTCCGACCAGATCACGAACGCCAGCAGGGCGAAGGTCGTCACCTTGATGCCGCCGGCGGTGGAGGCGCTGCCCCCGCCGATGAACATGAGCACGCTGGTGGCCAGCCACGTGGTCTCGTTCATGGCGCCGGTGTCGACGCTGTTGAACCCGGCGGTGCGGGGCATGACCGCTTGGAAGAACCCGGCCAAAACCGAGTCGGGGCCGCTGAGCGGTCCGAGTGTGGCGGGGTTGGACCACTCGAACACCAGCATGGCCAGCGTGCCGAGGACGAGCAGGGCACTGGTGGTGGTGAGCGTGAGCTTGGTGTGGAGCGACCAGCGCTGAGGCCGGCGGAGGTTGCGCTTCAGCTCCATGAGCACGGGGAAGCCGATGCCACCGAGGATCACGGCGGCGGCCACGGTGAGGCTCACGTACCAATCGGTCACGAAGCCGATGAGGCTGTCGGAGTAGAGGGCGAAGCCGGCGTTGTTGAACGCCGAGACGGCGTGGAACACCCCGAGGTAGGCGGCCTCGCCGAACGGCTCGTCGTAGGTGGTCCAGAGGCGCACCGCGATGATCGACGCCGCCACCACCTCGAAGGTGAACGAGAACGCCGCCACCCGAACGAGCACGTCGCGCACGTCGCCGAGCACCAGCGCCCCCCGCTCGGCCTGGGCGGTCATGCGCTGGCGCAGGCCAATGCGCCTCGACAGCAGGAGCCCCACCAACGAGCCCACGGTCATGAGGCCGAACCCGCCGAGCTGGATGAGCACCAGGAGCACCACCTCCCCGACGTTCGACCAGTACACGGGCGTGTCGACCACGATCAGGCCGGTCACGCACACCGCCGAGGTGGCGGTGAACAGCGCCGTCAGGAACGGGGCGCTGCCCTCGCCGGTGGAGGCGACGGGGAGCATCAGCAGGGTGGCCCCGGTGAGGATCGCGGCGAGGAAGCCGCCAACGATGAACTGGGTGGGGCCTCGGCGCCGACGGGCCGTAGCGACCGGCGGGCGTGCCATCAGACCTTGGTGAGCGGCGCCCAGGAGAGCAGCAGGCGCTTCTCGCCCACCTCGGGGAAGCGAACCAGCGCCTCGGCCTTGTCGCCGCTGCCGCTGATGTCGAGGATCACGCCCTCGCCGAAGGTGCCGTGGCGGACGTCGTCGCCCACCTTGAGGCCCAGCTGCTCGGCGCCTGAGCCCACCGGTGGCGGGGCCTGGCCCGACCGGATGGCCGACTCGACCACCCGCGCCCGTCCACCGAAGATCCGGCCATCGGTGTCATCTGAACGGCGGGCATCTGAACGGCGGGCATCCGAACGGCGGGCGTCCGAACGGTCGGCACGGCTGCGCCCGAGGGCGCCCCAGCCCACGTCGCCCCATCCGCTGCCGCCCTGGCCCCGCTTCTTGCCGCCCACCTCGGTGACGAGCTCGGCGGGCAGCTCGTCGAGGAAGCGGCTCGGGGGGTTGTACTGGGTCGAGCCGAAGATGGTCCGGCTCCAGGCCGAGGTGAGGTAGAGGCGCTCGCGGGCCCGGGTGATGCCCACGTAGGCCAGCCGGCGCTCCTCCTCGAGCTGGTGGGGCTCGCCCAGGGAGCGCAGGTGGGGGAAGACGCCGTCCTCCATGCCGATGACGAACACCACCGGGTACTCGAGCCCCTTGGCCGAGTGGAGGGTCATGAGCGTGACCGACGAGGCATCCTCTCCGGCCTCGAGCTGGTCGGTGTCGGAGACCAGCCCCACCATCTCGAGGAGCTCGTCGATGTCGGTGAAGTCCTTGGCCACGCCCACCAGCTCGGCCAGCACCTCGATCCGGCCCTGGGCCTCGACGGTGTGCTCGGCCTCGAGCTCGGCCAGGTAGCCGCTACGGGCCAGTGCCGCCTCGATGACGGCAGCCGGCCCCTCGCCGCGCTCGGCCATGAAGGCGAGGTCGCCGACGAGGGAGAGGAACTCGGCCGCGCCCTTGAGGGCCCGGCCCGAGACCCCGGCCTCCTCGGCCCGTTCGAGGGCGGCGGCGAAGGTCAGCCCGTGGGCGCCGGCCCAGGCGTCGATGCGGCCGACGGTGGTGTCGCCCACCCCCCGCTTGGGGGTGTTGACGACCCGCTTCACGCTCACCTCGTCGGCCGGGTTCACGCTGGCCCGAAGGTAGGCCAGCGCGTCCTTGACCTCCCTGCGGTCGTAGAAGCGGGTGCCGCCCACGATCTTGTAGGGGATGCCCCGGCGCTTGAAGCGGTCCTCGAGGACCCGGCTCTGGGCGTTGGTCCGGTAGAACACCGCCATCTCACCCCAGCGGTGGGTGCCGCCGTCGTGGAGCCGGGCGACCTCACCGGCCACGAAGTCGGCCTCGTCGCCCTCGTCGTCGGCGGTGTAGCGGCTGATCTTCTCGCCGGAGCCCTGGTCGGTCCACAGCGCCTTGGGCTGGCGGCCGAGGTTGTTGGCGATGACGGCGTTGGCGGCGTCGAGGATCGTCTGGGTGGAGCGGTAGTTCTGCTCCAGCACCACCACGGTGGCGTCGGGGAAGGCGTCCTCGAACTCGAGGATGTTGCGAACGTCGGCACCCCGGAACTGGTAGATGCTGTTGTGCACCACCACGCCGTCGGCGACGTAGGTGTGGATGGGGTCGACCTCGAGGTCGAAGACCGGGCCCTCGTGGTGGGCCACCTCGACGGCCTCGACCCGGGCCGCCACGAGTGCTCCGCCCTCCTCCACCAGCACCGTCATGCCCGGGTGCAGGTGGGCCAGCGGCGTGAAGTCGAACCGGCGCCCGCCCACGCTGGCCTGCCGGCGGATCTTGAGGTCGGCCACGTCGGCCATGCGCCGGGCGAGGAAGACCGCCTGTCGGTAGTCGTCCCACGTCGAGGCCGAGGTGGCGGTGGCGCCGTGGTGCTCCACCGCGATGCCCGCCGCCTGGAGGCGCTCGCCCACCTCGCCATCGCCCGACCACCGCACCTCATGGCCTCCGGCGGCGCCGGTGGCGTGGCGGAACATGGTGAGGTCGAGCGTGCGGTGCTGGGCCCGCAGGTGGGGGAAGTCGGGGTGGAGGTCGCGCTCGTCCATGAGGCGCTTGGCCCGCGCCGGGGTGTCAACCTCGTCGAAGATCCGCTGCAGCCAGGCCTGGTCGTCGTCGAGGGGCGCTTCGCTACCGAGGAACGAGGTGGTGGGCAGGCCGTACTCGGCGGCGAACCACGTCTCGCGGTAGGTGGCTTCGGCGGCGCTGTCGTAGACGCCGAGCACCCACAGCTCGTCGCCGTGCTCCTGGCCGAGGCGCTCCCGGAACGACTGAGCACCGTCGGCGCCGCGGGTGGTCTCGTCGGCGCCCAGACGGAACCCCCGGTCGGCCCGGCCCATGAGGTAGACGACCCAGCGGCCGTCCTCGAGCACAGGGTCGGCGAGCACGATGTGGTGCGGGGTCCCCCGCACCGTCCGCCCGCCGGCGGTCACCGCGTAGGTGCTCCCCGCCCAGCGGCCCTCGCTCACCACCGTGATGCGGGCGGGGGTGCGCTGACCGTCGGCGCCGGCGCCGAGCACCTCGTCGCCCTCGGCGAGCAACTCGATGGGGCGGAGCCCCGCCGGGGTCGACACCATGGTCCCGGGGGGCAGGCACTGGTCGCTGTCGCCCACCACCGTGACGTTGCGGTGCTCGCTGGTGAGAGCGACGACCAGCTCGTTCTGAGCCCGGTTGGTGTCCTGGAACTCGTCGACGAGCACGTGGCGGAACCGGCGGCGGTAGTGCTCGACCACCTCCGGGTGGTCCTGGAGGAGTCGGACCGCCTGCACCAGCAGGTCGTCGAAGTCCATGGCGCCGGCCTTGAGCAGGCGGGCCTGGTACTCGCGGTAGACCTCGGCGATGCGCCGCTCGAAGAGGCTCGAGGCCGCCTCGGCGTAGCCCTCGACGGTGACGAGCTCGTTCTTGGCCGCGCTGATGGCGGCGTGCACGCCCCGGGGAGTCATCTTCTTGGGGTCGATGTCGAGGTCGCGCAGCACGTAGCCGGTGAGGCGCACGGCATCGGCCTGGTCGTAGATGGTGAACGACGACGGGTAGCCGAGCACCTTGCCGTCGCGGCGCAGGATGCGCACGCAGGCGGCGTGGAAGGTGGAGACCCACATCTTGGCGGCCACCGGCCCCACCAGGGCAGCCACCCGCGACTTCATCTCGTCGGCGGCCTTGTTGGTGAAGGTGATGGCCAGGATCTCGAACGGCGAGGTGCCGTTGGCGATCAGGTGGGCGATGCGGTGGGTGAGGACCCTCGTCTTGCCCGATCCGGCGCCGGCGACGACCAGCAGCGGGCCCTCCCCGTGACCGACGGCCTCGGCCTGGTCGGGGTTGAGCCCCTGAAGCAGGTCGTCCGACGGGAGGTGGAAGGACGGCTCCGGCATGGTCGGTCAACCCTACCGGCCAGCTGCGACCCGCCCCACGGCGACGACCCGGCGACGGTCAGGCCGAGGACAGGGGCCACCCCTGGGGTGGCCGAGCGCGCCAAATCGGCTCAGGCGGGGCCGAGGAGGCGGGTGCTGAGGTGGTCGAGGACCTGCTCGAGGGCGTCGTTGGTGGGGTGGCCGGCCTCGGCGACGAGGTCCTCGGTGAGCACCGAGTGGGCCGCGGCACGGATGCCGTGGGCGTTGCCCTTCCCCGAGTCGATCTCCACGCCGATGAAGCCGTCGCCGAGTGCCTGGCGCAGGGCCTCGAAGCGCTCCGGCGGCACGAGGGAATCACCGCTGAAGCGCAGCCCGAGGACGCAGACCCCGTCCTCGGTGACCCGCTGCTGCACCCGCACCAGGTCGTCGTCGGAGATGCCGAGCGCCGACTTGCGGGCGCCCCCGATGGGGAGCGGCAGCGACGGCTGGCTGAGCACCGGGGCAAGCACCTCGTCGTCGACCATCATCGCCAGGGCGAAGCCGCCGGTGAGGCACATCCCGACCACGCCGACGCCGGGGCCGCCGCACTCGGCGTGGGCAGTTCGGGCCAGGGCGCGCAGCCACCCGGTGACCGGTGAGGTCCTTCCGAGGGCGAGGGTGGCGAACTCGCGGGACACGCACGCCTTCACCATCTCGCCGGCGATGTAGGGGAACATCGTCGGCTCCTTGCCCGGCGTCCCGAACAGCGACGGCAGCACCGCGGTGCAGCCCGCTGCTGCCACCCGCCGGCCGAAGTCGGCCACCAGGGGGGTGATGCCGGGGACCTCGTGGATCACCACCACCGCCGGCCCGCTGCCGGTGCGGAACACCGCCTTGGTGTCGCCGTCGTGGGTGAAGGTCGACTCCGTGTAGCCCTCGAGCGTCGTGGTCACGCCGGGCACGCTAGGCCAACCGGTTCTCGGCACGCCGGTTGCCGCCGGCGCTCGCGTGACGTGCCGAGAACGGTGGCCAGGACTCTTTGGCACGCCAGGCAGGTGCTGGGGGGTCATCCGTAGAAAAACTATCTCGTGCGCTTGCCTCGACTGATCCCCTTCGTGCTCATGTTCGCCCTGGTCGCCGGGATCTCGGTCAACGCCGAGATCCGCGCCGAGGCCCAAGGGCCTCCCGACACGCTCTCGCCCATCGCGCAGGAGCGGTCGGTCGAGGCGGTCGTCCTGGAAGGCTCCCAGTTCCCGGACTGGTCGGCCGGACCCGAGATCTCGGCTCGTGAACCGGTCCTGACCTCGCTGAACAGCGACTGCGACGACAACCACAACTGCTCGCAGGCCTCGCGCGTCAACAACCCGCTGGAAGGGGTCGCGGTCGACCGGCTCCTCGGCTACTCGTGGGACGCCGACTCGCAAGCGTTCGTCCAGATCCCCTTCCAGGTGGACGAGCGCTTCACGCGCTACATCTCCAACCTGGCGTCGAACTGCAGCGAGGCAGGGCCGTTCTGCGCCGGCTTCGGCATGTACTCGGGCGCCGACCCGCAGCTCTCCTACGTCTACGACCGCGAGGGCTACAGGTTCACCAGCAACACCGAGAACGACCCGTGCACTGCGACCATGGAGCCAGGTGACGGCCCCGAACCCGACCCGACCAAGGGCCTCGACGACAACGACGAGCTCGCCTTCCTCTACCGCGACACTGCTTCGGAGGCGCCGGCGACGGCGCCGTTCCCCGACGGCGTCGAGCAGATGCGCGCCGTGCGCCTCGCCGACCCGTCTGCGCCCGACGCGGCGCCACGGTTCGCCTACGTCGCCCTCGCTGACGCCGAAGACGGCGCCGCTCCCGCCTTCGACGCAGAGAACGGCTACATGCGCTACGTGCGTGACGACACGGCCGATCTGTACATGCAAACGTCGTCGAACTACGGCAACGCGCCCCAAGGGCCCTACTGCAACGAGGATGGGGTGGTCGTCGGCCACGGGCCACGCCGTCCGCGCGAGACCGCCTGGGTGCTCTCACCGCGCTATGCCGTGCAGTACGCAGGGAACTGGGTCCTTCGCGGGTTCCGAGTTGCCGACGGCGACCGCGACGAGCCGCTCAACAGCCCGTCCGACTACGGGCCGCCGCTCGTCGACCAGTGGAAGGCGCGCGCCTACCAGCAGAAGCCCGGTGACACCACCCCGTGCTGCGGCTTCCAGACCGAGCAAGACGACTGGGGCAAGTCGTCGGTGCTCCTCGGGGAGAAGGCGGGACCGGTGCGCGTGATCCGCGCCACGTGGGGATCGAACTCCGGGACCAACACCGTCCGCCAGGAGCTCTTCTACCCAGACGTCGTCGTCCAGCAGGCCTACCTGCGGGTGCATTCGATCCCCCCGCTCGGCGGGATCTTCTCCTATTGGGACCACACCGCGGGCGTCATCGAGACGTACTACAACCGGCAGCGTCCCGACGGCGTCAAGGTCGACGGGAAGAACGACGAGGTCTTCGGGACCCTCTACGCCAACCCGGGTGGGGGCGAGCTCCGCGTCGACGACGACGTACCAGTCGTCGGTCCGGTCGCCGTCGAAGCGCCGGTGGGCCAGGACTGCTTCCTGTACTGCAGCGATCTCGACGTCACCGATCCCACGCTGAACGGCCTGAAGACCCTCTCGTGGGAGCAGGTGTCCGGCCAGTTCGGGAGCATGGTGTTCACGTCGTCCATCGAGGACCTCAACCCGGGCGCGGCACAGGCGTTCATGGCGATCCCGTACTACCGCGATGACGCCTGCTTCGACGACGGGACGGGGATCAACCCCGGGCCCCACCTGCTGCCGAAGCAGGTCGACGACCCCGAGCGCCCGTGTTGGGACTCCGACGTCGACGAGCGCCCGACGGGTGACCCCGCCCACGACGTCAAGTGGCGGCAGGGCCTGATCGGCGGCCACGGCGTGCAGGTGCTCTTCGTGGCGGAGTCGGACAACGCTGGCACCACGCTGCCGCTGACCGAGCTCGCCAGCAGGACGACGATGGTCATGCTGCCCGGAAACCCGGGCAACGTCGGGGAGAGGTACGGCAGCGTCGATGAGCTCTCGCTCCACACGCTCGTCACGCCCAGAGCTGCGCCACAAGCCCCGAAGCGTGAGAGCGGCGTCTCGTTCAAGGCGGTGAAGCAGGGCAACCAGGGGACCGTGCTGGTGAACGCACGGCTCACCGATGACGACACCCAAGATGGCCTGGTCGACCGAGAGCTTCGGATCTTCGTTGACGACAAGCTGCGGGCGACCGCTTGGACGGCCGAGAACGGCGACGCCCAGGTGCAGATCGCTGAAGGGAGCCCGCAGGGCAAGACGTTCCGGGTCGAGTTCGCAGGGGACGACAGGTACGCGCCGTCGTCCGCCGAGGGTGAGTTCAACAAGAACCGCGCGAGCGGGTAGCGCCGAAGCGGTCGAGCGCTTCTCGGCACGCTCATTGCCGCCGGCGCTCGCGTGACGTGCCGAGTACGGATCAGCGGTCGCTCGACGTCACTCCCACTCGATGGTGCCCGGGGGCTTGGAGGTGACGTCGAGGGTGACCCGGTTGATGTCGCGGACCTCGTTGGTGATGCGGGTGGAGATGCGGGCCAGGACCTCGTAGGGGACGCGTGACCAGTCGGCGGTCATGGCGTCCTCGCTGGAGACGGGGCGCAGCACGACCGGGTGGCCGTAGGTGCGGCCATCGCCCTGCACCCCCACCGAGCGCACCTCGGCCAGCAGCACCACCGGGCACTGCCAGATCTCGCGGTCGAGCCCGGCGGCGGAGAGCTCCTCGCGGGCGATGGCGTCGGCCTCGCGCAGGATCTCGAGGCGGGCTTCGGTGACCTCGCCGATGATCCGGATGCCGAGGCCCGGCCCAGGGAACGGCTGGCGCCACACGATGGCCTCGGGCAGACCCAGCTCGAGGCCGACGCGTCGCACCTCGTCCTTGAACAGGGAGCGCAGTGGCTCGACCAGCGCGAACTGGAGGTCGTCGGGCAGGCCGCCGACGTTGTGGTGGCTCTTGATGTTGGCGGTGCCGGTGCCGCCGCCCGACTCGACCACGTCGGGGTAGAGGGTGCCCTGCACGAGGAACTCCACCGTCTCGCCGTGCTCGCCGGCGTCGGCCATCACCTTGCGGGCCGCCCCCTCGAACACCCGGATGAACTCGCGTCCGATGACCTTGCGCTTCTCCTCGGGGTCGGTCACCCCGGCGAGGGCGTCGAGGAAGCGCGGCTTGGCCTCGACCACCTCGAGCTGGACGCCGGTGGCGGCCACGAAGTCGCGCTCGACCTGGGTGGCCTCGCCCTTGCGCAGCAGGCCGTGGTCGACGAAGACGCACGTGAGGCGATCGCCGACCGCCCGCTGCACCAGGGCGGCGGCCACCGCCGAGTCCACCCCACCCGAGAGGCCGCACAGCACCCGCTTGTCGCCGACGGTGGCGGCAATGGCGTCCACCTGCTCGTCGATGATGTTGCGCATGGTCCAGGTGGGCCGGGCGCCGGCGACCTCGTAGAGGAAGTGCTCGAGGACGGCCTGACCGTGCTCGGTGTGGAGCACCTCGGGGTGGAACTGGACACCGGCGAGGCGCCGCCTGGCGTCCTCGAAGGCGGCCACGGGCGCACCGGCGGTGCGGGCGAGCACCGAGAACCCCGGGGGGGCCTCGGCCACCGAGTCGCCGTGCGACATCCACACCGCCTGGGATGCGGGCAGGCCGTGGAACAGGGTGGAGTCGGACGCGGTGACCTCGAGGGAGGTGCGCCCGAACTCGGCGAGGCCGGTCTGCTCGACCCGGCCGCCGAGGGCCCGGGCCATGGCCTGGAAGCCGTAGCAGACGCCGAAGGTGGGCACGCCCGACGTGAACAGCTCGTCGTCGACCGCCGGGGCCCCCTCGGCGTAGACCGACGAGGGCCCACCGGAGAGGATGATCGCCGCCGGCCGGCGCTCGAGCATCTCCGCCACCGGCATGGTGTGGGGCACGATCTCGCTGTAGACGCGCGCCTCCCGCACGCGGCGGGCGATCAGCTGGGCGTACTGCGCGCCGAAGTCGACGACGAGGACCGTGTCGAAGGAGTCATCGTGGAGGGAGGCCATCAGACGCGGTAGTTGGGGGCTTCCTTGGTGATCACCACGTCGTGGGGGTGGCTCTCGCGCAGGCTCGCCGGGGAGATCCGGATGAAGCGCCCGTCTCGCTGGAGGTCCTCGACGGAGCGGGCGCCGCAGTAGCCCATGGCTTGGCGCAGGCCGCCGACGAACTGGTGGAGAACGTTGGCGAGCGGGCCCTTGTAGGGCACCCGGCCCTCGATGCCCTCGGGCACCACCTTGCCGCTCTCGACGCTGCCCTGGAAGTAGCGGTCCTTGGAGAACGAGCGTCCCTGCATGGCCCCCATGGAGCCCATGCCCCGGTACTCCTTGAAGCGCTCGCCGTGCTGCACGACGATGTCGCCGGGCGACTCGTCGACGCCGGCGAGGGCGTTGCCGAGCATCACCGTGTCGGCCCCGGCCGCGATGGCCTTGGCGATGTCGCCGGAGAACTGGACGCCGCCGTCGGCCACCACCGGCACCCCGTGGCGGGCGGCCACCTGGGCGCAGTCGAACACGGCGGTGATCTGGGGAACGCCGATGCCGGCAACGACCCGCGTGGTGCAGATCGAACCAGGCCCGATGCCCACCTTCACGGCGTCGGCGCCGGCGGCGACGAGGGCCTCGACGGCATCGCCGGTCGCCACGTTGCCGGCGACGACCTCGACGTCCCAGTTGGCCTTGATCTTGGCGACGGTGTCGATCACCGGCCGGGCGTGACCGTGGGCGGTGTCGACGATGACCACGTCGACCCCCCGCTCGACGAGGGCGGCGACCCGGTCGAGCACGTCGGGGCCGGTCCCGACGGCGGCGGCGACCCGCAGGCGGCCCCGCGCGTCCTTGGTGGCGTTCGGGTAGGCGATGCGCTTCTGGATGTCCTTGACGGTGATGAGGCCGGTGAGCACTCCGGCGCCGTCGACGATGGGCAGCTTCTCGATGCGGTGGCGGCCGAGGACCAGCATCGCTTCGTCGAGGCTGGTCCCCTGGGGGGCCGTGACGAGGCCCTCCGACGTCATCGACGAGGACACGGGCTCGTCGCTGCGCTCGGTGAAGCGCAGGTCGCGGTTGGTGATGATGCCGACCAGGTGGCCGGTGTCGTCGGTGACGGGCACGCCGGAGATGTGGAAGCGCTCCATCAGGTCCATGGCATCGGCGATGGTGGCGGTCGGCCGCACGGTGACGGGCTCGACGATCATCCCCGACTCGGAGCGCTTCACCCGGTCGACCTCGGCCGCCTGGTCGTCGATGGAGAGGTTGCGGTGGATGACCCCGATGCCGCCCTGGCGGGCCATGGCGATGGCCATGCGCGACTCGGTGACGGTGTCCATGGCCGCCGACACCAGCGGGATGCTCAGCGAGATGGCGCGGGTGAAGCGCGTCGTGGTGGCAGCCTCGGCGGGGAGCACCTCGGAGGAGGCGGGCACGAGGAGGACATCATCGAAGGTGAGCCCTTCGCGACCGAACTTCTCGTCGAACGACATCGTCTGGTTGGCCATGGGCAATCCTACGGTGGGCTCCTCGTTCATGCACCCATCCCCAGGCCCTGGGCCCGCTGGAGGCTCTTGCCCTCGGTCTGCAGCGCCGGGGCAACCATCACCTCGGCCTTCTGGAACTCCTTGACCGTCTCGTAGCCGCAGGTGGCCATGGAGGTGCGCAGGGCGCCGAAGAGGTTGACCCGCCCGTCGTTCTCGCGTGCCGGCCCGACGAGGATCTCCTCGAGGGTGCCCCGCGTGCCGACGTGGACCCGTGCCCCCCGCGGGAGGGTCGGGTGGAAGGTGGCCATGCCCCAGTGGTAGCCGCGACCGGGCGCCTCGGCGGCCGCGGCCAGCGGCGAGCCGATCATCACCGCGTCGGCCCCGCAGGCGATGGCCTTGGCGATGTCGCCGCCGGTGCGCATGCCCCCGTCGGCGATGACGTGGCAGTAGACGCCGGTCTCGTCGAGGTGGCGCATGCGGGCGCCCTTGGCATCCGCGATGGCCGTGGCCTGGGGGACGCCGAGGCCGAGCACGCCCCGGGTGGTGCAGGCGTTGCCGGGGCCCACGCCCACGAGCACACCGGCAGCACCGGTGCGCATGAGGTGGAGGGCGGCCTGGTAGGAGGCGCAGCCGCCAACGATGACCGGGATCTCGAGCTCGCGCACGAAGCGCTTGAGGTTGAGCGGCTCGACCGACTTGGACACGTGCTCGGCGGAGACGACGGTGCCCTGGATGACGAGGAGGTCGAGCTCGGCGGCGAGGATCTCCTTGCTGAGCGCGGTGGTGCGCTGGGGGGTCACGGCGGCGGCGGTGACCACGCCGGCCTCCTTGATCTGGTGGATGCGCTCGCCGACCAGCTCGGACCTGACCGGCTCGGCGTAGAGCTCCTGCATCCGCAGGGTCGCCTTGTCCGGGGCCAGGCCGGCGATCTCCTCGAGCACCGCGTCGGGGTCGTCGTAGCGGGTCCAGAGGCCCTCGAGGTTGAGGACGCCCACGCCGCCGAGGCGGCCGATCTCGATGGCGGTAGCAGGGCTGACGACGCCGTCCATGGCCGAGCCCATGAGCGGCAGGTCGAAGCGGAAGGCGTCGATCTCCCAGGAGATGTCGACGTCCTCCGGGTCGCGGGTCCGCCGGCTCGGGACGATCGCGATGTCGTCGAACCCGTAGGCCCGCCGACCGGACTTGCCGATACCGATCTCGACCTCTGCCATGTTCGCCCCTTCGCAACGCAGGAAAGGGTCGAGTGTAGCGACGGGGTCGGCCGCCGCGGCCGGCGCCTCAGCCCTTGAGGGCCTTCAGCAGCTGGCGGGCGACGGCCGCGTTCATCTCGTAGACCACCGACTTGCGGGCGTCGTCCACGCGGTTGAGGAACGAGCCACCGCTCACCTCGTGCAGCGAGTCGAGGCCGGCCACGACGGCGTCGCGCGTCTGGTCGGTGGCGGTGTAGCCCATGGCGGTGAGCGACTTCAGCAGGTCGCTGGACCGGACGGGCTGGGGTGCGGCCGAGGCGATCACCCGGAGGGCGTCTTTGGTGAGCTCGGCCCCCCGGGTGACCGCCTCGGCGGGCGTCAGGGCGGTGACGTCCTCGCCGCCCTCGACCGACTGGAGCCAGCGCTTGATCTTGAGGACGATCTCGCCGTGCGTCTCGCCCTCGAAGCTCAGGCTCGCCATGCCCCGACCCTACTGCTGGGCCCTCCGATCAGAGCAGGACGATCAGCAGGATGAGACACTACGGTCGCCGCGTGCGCGGCCTCGGGACGTTGGTGAACGTGGTGACGGTCATCGCCGGCACCGGCGTCGGCATCCTGCTCGGCCCCCGACTGCCCGAGCGGGTTCGCATCACGGTGCTCGACGGCATCGGCCTCATCACCATCGGCGTGGGCATCGCCAGCTTCCTGCGGACGGACAACGCCGTGTTCCCGGTGGTGGCCATCGTGGCCGGCGGCCTCGTCGGCGAGCTGGCCCGCATCGAGGAGCGCCTCGAGGGCCTCGGTGAGGCCATCCGCCGGAAAGCGGAGGGCGACCGGGCCGAGGCCGAGCCCCGGCCCGCCAGCTTCGTGGAGCGCGAGCCCGACGAGGTCGGCCTCGACGCCGGATCGCCGGCCACGCGGACAGGCGGCTTCGTCGACGGGTTCGTGGTGGCCAGCCTCACGTTCTGCGTCGGCGCCCTCATGATCGTCGGCTCCCTCCAAGACGGCATCAGCGGCGACAGCCAGCTGCTGATCGTCAAGGCCGCCCTCGACGGCCTGGTGGCGGTGGTCTTCGCCTCGGTGTTCGGCTGGGGGGTGGGCTTCAGCGCCGTGAGCATCGGGGTGCTGCAGGGCGCCATCACCGTGCTCGGCGCCACCGTCGGCACCTCGCTGCTCGACGCCCGCATGGTGGCCGAGCTGGAGGCGACCGGCGGGGTGATGATCCTCGGCATCGGCCTGCGCCTCCTCGACCTCAAGAAGGTGAAGGTCGGCTCGTACCTGCCGGCGCTCGTGATCGCGCCGGTGCTGGTGGCCATCTTCGCCACGTAGCGGCCACCCGCGCCCCTGCGGCGTCGAGGGCCGGCCCACTAGGGTCGCGGGGGTCGGCGCCGGCGCGCCGGTTGGCTGGGAGGAGGGTCCCATGACCGCACTTCGGGCGATCTCGGCGGAAGCGGAGGTGCTCCTCGGCTCGAGCGCCCTCGCCCACGTCGTCACGAGGAACCGCGACGGGACACCCCAGGTCTCGGTGGTCTGGTGCGGGGTCCAGGGCGACCGGGTCGTCTTCTGCGCCGACGGGCAGTCGGCGAAGGTCCGGAACCTCCGCCGTGACCCCAACGTCATCCTCTCCGTCGAGGACGAGGCGAGGAACATCGCCGGCACCCAGCAGCACCTGCTGATCCACGGCACCGCCAGCGTCGTCGGCCCCGCCGACCGGGCGGTCTGCGACGAGCTGTGCCGCGTCTACGTGGGCACGGCCGACACCCCGCTGAACCTGAGCCGGTCCTCGACCGCCGTCACCGTCGAGGTGACGGTGCAACGCCTGGCCGGCAACGGGCCATGGGCCGGCGCGCTCGCCGGCCCGACCGAGGAGGCAGCAGCCCCCGCCCGCTCGGAGGCATCGCCGCCGGAGCAGCCGGCACCGGCGGCGGCGGGGAAGCCGAGCGTAGATCGCCCCGCTGCCGCGCCCGCCGGCTCGTCGCTCGGCTCCAGCGCGGGGGGCCTGCGGGGCCGCTGAGCGATCGCCAGGGAGAGAGACGTCTCGGCAGCGGAATTGGGCCAAGCCGGCGACGGCCTGCTCCGTAGAGTCGCCATCGTGTTCACTCGCCCCGACGCGCTTCCGGATGCGGCCGTGGCAGATGCACTCGCAGTGGGATGGGACCTCCCGGTGACGTCGGTGGCGTACCTGCCCGTCGGGTTCGGCAGCCACCACTGGTCGGTCCGCACCGGCAGCGGCGAACGATGGTTCCTCACCGTCGACGACCTCGAGGCCAAGCGCCACAGTGCCGACGAGCCGCCGACACGTGGCCACGCCCGCCTCGACGCGGCCCTCCGAACCGCCCGAGAGCTCCGGGATGCCGGACTCGACTTCGTCGTCGCGCCGGTGCCCACCTCGGACGGCGAGCTGCTGGTCCCCATCGACGACCGGTACGTCGCCGCCCTCTACCCGCACATCGACGGGTGCGGTCACGGCTACGGCGAGTACGACAGCGACACCGATCGCCGGGAGGTCGTCGACCTCCTGGTCGCCCTCCACACCACCGCGGTCGAGACCGCACCGGGAGCGGGCCACGAGGACTACTCCATCCGGACCCGGGACGACCTCGAGCAAGCGTTGGACGACACCGGGCAACCGTGGGACAGCGGTCCCTACGCAATGCGCGCCCGCCTCCTCCTGGCTGAGCGAGCACCGCTCGTCGACGCCCTCCTCCGTCGCTACGACGAGCTCGTGGCGAGCGCCACAGGCGATCCGGACCACCTGGCCATCACCCACGGCGAGCCCCACGCCGCCAACACCATGAGCACCGACGCCGGCCGCGTGCTCATCGACTGGGACACGGCGCTGATCGGGCCGCCCGAGCGAGACCTGTGGATGGTCATCGACGAGGGCGACCCCCTCGTCGCCACCTACGAGGCCCGCACCGGCACAAGGGTCGCCGGCGCCCTGCTCGAGCTCTACCGGATGCTGTGGGACCTCACCGAGATCGCCGGCTACGTGACCTACTTCCGCGCTCAGCACACCGACACCAGCGACGCCGCCGAGTCGTGGGTGAACCTCGTCGACCACATCGACATCGCCAGCCGCTGGCCGGCCATCTCGTAGAAGGCCCGGATGGGGCTCACATCAATCTCGGACCGGTCTGCTCCACGTCGACGCGTACGGTGCCAGCCATGGGTGTCAAGAGCGACCTCGTCGACCTGTCGGACTTCGCCTGGACGCGGCTGCGCAAGCGGCTCGAGGGACTCACCGACGAGGAGTACCTGTGGGAGCCGGCACCGGGGTGCTGGACCATCCGCCAGCGCCCCGACGGCCGGTGGCGGGCCGACTGGCCGCTGCCCTCTCCCGAACCGGCGCCGTTCACCACCATCGCGTGGCGGCTCTGGCACCTGATCGACATGTACGGCGAGGACCGAGCGCCACAGTGGCTCGACATCGCCCCGCAGGGACCGGCCATCGGCTTCGACGACCCGAGCGGCGAGCCGCCCGCCACCGCCGCCGGGGCGTTGGAGATGCTCGAGGCGGCCCATGCCCGCTGGGACCGGCATCTGGCCGTCGCGCCGGAGGAGCGCCTCCAGGAGAAGGTCGGCGCCGTCGCCGGCCCTGGGTACGCCGACCGAACCCGCGCCGCCTACGTGCTGCACATGCTCGACGAGTTCATCCACCATGGCGCCGAGGTGGGGCTGCTCCGCGACCTGTGGCAGTGGCAGCACACGACCGTCGCCGACGACCCCGTAGTCGAGCGGGTGATCCGGGGCGACGCTGCCGTGGTCGACGAGCTCCAGGCCGACCCGGCGATGCGCGATCAGGCGGTGCACGCCCACCCAGACCTCGCCACCACCGCTGCCGCCTACGGGCGGTGGGGGCTCGTGGTGGACCTCGCCCGGCTCGGCTTCCCGATCAGCGGGCCGGGCCGCACCCCACTGCACCTGGTGGCCGGCGCGGGTGAGCTCGATGTCGTGCAGGCGCTCGTCGAGCTCGGCGCCGACGTCGACGCGACCGATCCCGACTTCAACGCCACGCCGATCCAGTGGGCCCAGTTCCTCAACCGCAGCGACGTCGTGGAGTGGCTCTCGGCGCTCGGCCCCGGCCAGCCCACGAAGGACTGAGGTCGAGCTCGCCAACCGGAGCACTCCCTGATCGAAGACGAACTCCCAGCGCCGTCCCCAGGGAAATCCGACTTCCTGCGCCTTTGAGGCAGGCATCATCGGGGCATGTCGATCGTCGTGAGGACACCGGAGAGGCCGGACGACGTCCTCGCCCTCGCCGGCGACTTCCTCGCCAGCGACCCGGTCCGCCACAACGTGATCCTCACCTTGCTCCATGGACGCTCCGCGTTCCCGGAGCCGGGCCACTACTGGGTGGTGGAGCTCGGCGGACGATGCGTCGGCGTCGCCTTCCAGTCACCGCTCCACTACTTCGCAACCGTCACGCCGATGCCCGACCCAGCGATCGTGGCGCTGGTCGACCAGATCGTCGGCGCCGGCGTCCAGTTGCCGGGCGTAAGCGGGGTGGCCGCCACCGCGGCGCTCTTCGCCGGCCAGTGGACGGAGCGGACCAAGAGCGCCGCCACACCGGCCCAGGGGCAACGGATCTACGAGGTGGTGCAGCTCGCCACATCCCGGCACTCCGACGGCGGACTTCGGATGGCTGAAGCGACCGACTGCGACCTCCTGGTCGAGTGGTTCGACGCGTTCGGGCAAGAGGTCGGGGAGCGTGCCTCCGACGCGGCCGTGGTCGTGCAGCGACGGCTCGAGCTCGGTCACCTCTGGGTCTGGGACGACGCCGGACCGGTCGCGATGGCTGGGTTGTCCGATGCCCGAGCCGGCGTCGTCCGCGTCGGACCCGTGTACACACCGCCCGACCGGCGCAACCGGGGCTACGCCTCGGCCCTCGTCGCCGAGCTCTCCGCCGCCGTCCTCGGGCAATCGCTGCACTGCATCCTCTACACCGACCTGGCCAACCCCGTCTCCAACTCCATCTACCGCGCCATCGGCTACCGGGCGGTCGCCGAGGTGCTCAGGTACGACTTCTCGCCGTCCCGCTGAGCACCCATCGAGCGACACGCTGGCTCCCCGGCGAACAGAACAGCGCGGTCGCTACGTTGGCCGGATGACGACGCTCGACGGAGCCGCCGGCCGGTTCCTCGCACTCCACCACGGTGACCGCCCGCTCCTCCAGCCCAACGCGTGGGACGCCGGCTCGGCCAGGATCCTCGCGTCACTGGGGTTCGCGGCGATCGCCACGACCAGCAGCGGGTTCGCCGCCACGCTCGGCCGGCTCGACGGGTCGGTGACCCGCCACGAGGCGCTCGCCCACGCCGCCGAGCTGGCCGCCGCGGTCGACGTGCCGGTCGCCGCCGACACCGAGAACGGCTTCGCCGACGATCCCGACGGTGTGGCCGACACTGTGCGGCTGGCGTGCGCCACCGGCATCGCCGGCTGCTCCGTCGAGGACTTCACCGGCCGGGACGACGAGCCCATCTACGACATCGGGCTGGCCACCGAGCGTGTGGCGGCAGCGGCCGAGGCAGCCCACCATGGCACCGAGCAGCTGGTGTTGACCGCCCGGGCCGAGAACCTCCTCCACGGGCGCACCGACCTCGCCGACACCATCGCCCGCCTCCAGGCGTTCCAGCAGGCCGGCGCCGACGTGCTGTTCGCCCCGGGCTTGCGGACCCTCGGCGACATCCGATCCGTCG
>DATKDW010000090.1 GCA_035512495.1 Acidimicrobiales bacterium | reverse complement strand
GGGCGCCGGGCGGTCGCGGTGGCCGCCCCGACCGCGGCCCGCCTCGCGGCGGCCGTGACCAGCCCCGCCGCCAGTCGGGTCGCGGCGACGCGCCGGCTCGTCCGGCACCGCCGAAGGGACTGGGCGGCGAGCAGGTCGAGGGCCGCCAGGCCGTGCGCGAGCTGCTGATCGCCGGCCGTCGCCGGGTGCGCGACATCTGGCTGGCCGAGGGCACCGACGAGTCCGAGGTCCTCGCCGACATCCTCGAGCTCGCCGGCGAGCTGCGGGTCACGGTCCGCTCGGTCTCCCGGTCGGCCCTCGAGGCCGAGGCGCGCTCGGAGGCCCCCCAGGGCGTCCTCGCCCACGCCGACACCATCCCCGAGGCCGAGCTCGACACCCTCGCCGAGCGCACCGGCCCCGCGGGGGACCCACCGTTCCTCCTCTGCCTCGACTCGATCACCGACCCCGGCAACCTCGGGGCGCTGCTGCGCACCGCCGAGTGCGCCGGGGTCACCGGCGTGATCGTCCCCCGCCACCGGGCCGCCCATGTGACCCCGACGGTCGCCAAGGCGGCGGCGGGCGCGGTCGAGCACCTCCCCATGGCTCTCGTCAGCGGTCTGCCCGCGGCGCTGGCCCGCCTGCGCGACCGCGGGGTCTGGGTCGTGGGCCTCGACGCCGACGGGGACACCTCGCTCTTCGGCCTCAACGTCGCCGCCGAACCGGTGGCGATCGTCCTCGGGGCGGAGGGGACGGGTCTGAGCCGCCTGACCCGGGAGCGCTGCGACGTGGTGGCCTCGATCCCCCTGCGGGGGGCCCTCGGCTCGCTCAACGTGGCGGCAGCGGCTGCCCTCGCCTGCTTCGAGGTGGCGCGCTCGCGCCTGGCCTGACCCGGGCGGGCCCCCGGCCCGACCTGCATCCCCGGCTCGACGAACGCGCTTCCCTCCCGGAGGCGGTGATTCGGCGCGCCCGCGCGTGTGACGGGGCGGTCACGAAACGGTCATATACGGCGAGAGCGGCAGAAAATGGCACGAAAAACTGCGGCTGACCACGACTTATGCGCGGGGTGACTCTTGACACAGGGGGTGGGCCATGGCTCAATGTGACTAGTTAGTTCTGGCTAGCTCGATCAGGCCAGTCACACCACACGTCGCACTCGCCGTAGGAGCTTGCCCATGTCGCTTCGCCTCGGAACCACCGATACCGCCCAGATGACCGACGACGAGCTCGCCCTCGACGCCCAGCAAGGCGACGCGGCCGCTCAGCGGGCGCTGATCGAGCGGTACCGGCGGTTCGCTCGGGCCAAGGGACGTGGCTACTTCCTGGTGGGCGGCGACGCCGACGACGTGGAGCAGGAGGCGCTCATCGGCCTCTACAAGGCGATCCGCGACTACCAGCCCGACCGCCTGGCCTCGTTCCGGGCCTTCGCCGAGCTGTGCATCACCCGCCAGATCATCACCGCCATCAAGACCGCCACCCGCCAGAAGCACCAGGCGCTCAACGCCTACGTCTCGATCTCCGGGGTCCGCGGCGGCGACGACGCCAGCGACCGCACCGTCGAGGACCTGCTCGACGACCACCACGTGTGCGACCCCGCCGACCACGTCGTCTCCGGCGAGCGGATGGACACCATGCGCGAGGCCATGGCCACCATGCTCTCCAGCCTCGAGGTCGAGGTCCTGCGCCTGTACGTAGCCGGCAAGAGCTACCAGGAGATCGGCGACCTGCTCGGCCGCCACGTGAAGTCGATCGACAACGCCCTGCAGCGCATCAAGCGCAAGGTCGAGGTCCACCTCGACGACGAGGCCGCCCGCGACCTCGCGGCCGCCTAAGTCCTAGTCCCCGAGCGGGGCGAGCTGGCCCTCGGTGGGCTCGGCGCAGCAGAACCAGGGCTCGGAGAGCCGTGGTCGACCCGCCCCGGCGGCCGCCGCCGCGACCACACCGGCGTCGGTGTCGGGTGCCAGCCCGGCCGCGGCGCGCACGAGGGCCCGCACCTCGAGGAACACCTCACCGGTGGGGGTCCCGGCGGCGACGTGGTCCTCCACGACCGACGCCAGCTTCTCCTGCAGCTCGTCGACGCGGGGGTCGGCTGCCCGCCAGCGCCAGCCGAGGCGGTCGCTGTCGTAGCCGTCGAGGTGGGGCACGACGTCGGGGTGGTCGGCCAGCAGTGATCCCTCGGGCAGCAGCAGTCGGATCGTGTAGTGCACCGGGTCGACGTTGCCGACCAGGTCGTTGGCGGCGACGAAGTCGATCAGCTCGACGAGGCCCTCCAGCGTGGTCCACGGGGTGAACGGCAGCAGCGACGGCCGCAGCTCGATCCCCGACGCCCGGACGACCTTCACCGCCTGAACGGCCTCAGCCGCGGTGTGACCCTTGTCGAGGCGGGCGAGGATCTCGTCGTCGACGGTCTCCACCGCGGAGACCACGAACAGGCAGCCCAGCGCGGCCATCTCGTCCCAGACCTCGCGGTGGCGGAGGATCAGCTCGATCTTCGTGGTGCAGTCGAAGGTGATGTCGGGGTGGCGGTCGTGGAGGGCGCGCACCACCCGAAGGGCGTGGTGGGCACCGCCGAGGAAGTCGGGGTCGCCGAAGGTGATGTGGCGGGCGCCGGCCGCAACGAGCTGGTCGATGTCGTCCGCCACCACGTCGCCGGCCACGATCCGGGTGCGGCCGTCGTAGATGGTGGGCACCGGGCAGTGCCGGCAGCGGAAGGCGCAGCCGTGGCTGGCCTCGGTGTAGCCGACCAGCCGCTCCTCGCCGTCGACCACCAGGCGGGCGTAGCGGTCGAGCGGCGGTAGCAGGTGGCGGGCCGGCGTCCGGAACCCGCCCCGGCCGAGGTGCACGACCTGGCCCGGGGGCGGGACCGCGGCGGTGCCCTGTGCGACCTGCGTCGCCCACGCCACCAACGCCGGCTCGTACTCGCCGGCGATCACCCGGTCGACCAGCCGGCCGACGGTGGCGTCCCGGCTCACCGGGGCGTAGAGGCCGTAGAGGCAGATCGGGGTCCCCGGGGACTGCTCCCGCACCGCGGTGGCGGCGCGCAGGCCGAGGCGCATTGCGGTGTGCATGGGCACCGAGAGTGCGACGGCATCGGCCCAGGTCACCAGGGCCGGGTCCCAGTCCTCGACGCCGAGGTCGAGGGCCCGGACCTCGTGGCCGGCCCGCAGCAGGGCGCTGGCCGGGGAGGCGACGTGCAGCGGCTGGTGGCCGAGCTCGTAGGTGGAGATCAGCAGGGTGCGGGCGATGGGTTCACCCTACCGACGAGCACCCGGCGTCATCCTCCGTGATGCGGACGACGAGTGCGTCGTGGGCGGCGCGCAGGGCGGCCTCGACCTCGTCGGGGGATCCGCCCCGGGCGAAGGCGAAGCCGAGGTACCGGTCGCCCTCGGGCAGGGCCCGCACCGGCTTCCCCCTGGTGACGGTGATCTCCACCCCGACCACCCCCGGCACGGCCAGGGCCTCCTCGATCCCGTCGACGCCGTCGAGCACGCCCGTCCGGGGGATCGGCAGCATCATCACGCCCGCCGCCGCCGCCTCCCGGTCGAGCGGCGCCGGGAGGCCGAGGGCGTGGCGGAGCAGTACCTCCTCGAGGGAGATGCCGGCCCCGAAGCGCAGCGCCCGCGAGCACAGCCCGCCGATCGACCGGGCCGCCAGCTCGAGCACTGCCACCGCGGCCGTGCCGCGGTCGACGCGCACCTCGGCGTGGACCGGACCCTCGACGAGGCCGAGGGCGCGAGCGGCGTCGGAGACCGCAGCGTGCACCGCGGCGAGCGCGGCATCGGGGAGGCGGGAGGGGGTGACGTAGAGCGTCTCCTCGAAGTAGGGGCCGTCGAGGGGGTCGGGCTTGTCGAAGGTGGCCAGGACCTCGAGGCGACCGTCCCGGAGGAGGGCCTCCACCGCCACCTCGTCGCCGGCGACGAAGCGCTCCACCAGCAGGGGGCCGTGCTCGTCGGCGCCGCGTGCCGCCAGGATGCCCCGGATGCGAGCGGCGACCGCCGACGCCTCGGCAGGCGAGTCGGCCCTGATGACGCCGCTGCTGCCCGAGAGCGAGACGGGCTTGACCACGCACGGCAGGCCGACGGCGGCGGCCGCGGCGCCCACGTCGTCCCCGGGGCCGACCACCCGGTGGTCGGGCTGGGGGACCCCACCCCGGGCGAGGGCGCCGCGCATGGCGGCCTTGTCGCGCGTGGCCGCCACCGCCGCGGGCGGGTTGGCCCGCAGGCCCAGAGCCGCCGACGCCATGGCCGCGACCAGGACGCCTTGGTCGTCGACCGCCACCACCGCCGCGACGGGCGAGCGCCGGTGCAGGGCGACGATCGCCTCGACCGCTGCCGGGGGGTCGGCCAGGGGCACCACGAGGGCCCGGTCCTCCATGCTGCGCGACATCGCCTGGCGGTGCTCGGAGCCGACGACGACCTCGACACCGAGGGCCTCGGCCGCGGCGACGAAGTCGGGGGCTCGGTAGGTGGCGGTGGGGAGGAGCAGGAGGACCCGGGGCACCCCCGTATCATGGCGGGCGAGTCCTCCCGTGGGGAGCGACGCCCACACCGGCCGACGCCGAGAGGTGCACCAATGGACGAGACCGCAGCGACCCCCGAGGGGGACGAGCAGCAACCGGTCCTCACCGTCACCGAGCCCGCACGCCAGAAGGTGCTGAGCATCCGCGACGGCGAGCCCGACGGCGACCGCCTGGCCCTGTGGGTCGAGGTGAGCGGTGCCACCGGCGGGGAGTACACGTACGACATGTACTTCGAGGTGCGGTCGGCCGCCGCCGCCGAGGACGTCGTGCAGGAGCACGACGACCTCACCCTCGTGGTCCCCCACGACAGCGTCGACCGCCTGCGGGGCGCCACCCTGGGGATGTCGCGTGACCTGCTCAACCCGGGCATGGCCATCACCAACCCCAACCGGCCGGCGCCGCCGCCCTCGCCGAGCCCGGCCGTCGGGATGTCGATCGGGTCCAAGCCTGCCGACCTGAGCGGCCCCGTCGCCCAACGCGTGGCCCAGGTCCTCGAGCAGCAGATCAACCCGAGCATCGCCTCCCACGGCGGCGAGGCCCAGCTGGTTGCCGTCGAGGACGGCACCGCCTACCTGCGCCTCGGCGGTGGCTGCGTCGGCTGCGGCATGGCCTCGGTCACCCTCAGCCAGGGGATCGAGGTGGCGATCAAGGACTCGGTGCCGGAGATCACGGAGGTCGTCGACGTGACCGATCACGCGTCGGGGACGAACCCCTACTACGAGTCGGCCAAGAAGTAGGGGTGGAGCGGGCCACCCCTTGCGCTTCCGCGGGGGCTTGGTAGACAGAGCCGATGGCTTCCCCCTGGTCCTCGCTCGCCGACGAGCTGACGGCGGTGCTGCACCCCACCGCAGCGCCGATCGCCATCACCTTCTCGGAGGCGCCGCCGGATGGCGTGGCGCGCCACGACGGGCCGATGCCCGAGCCGACCCCCGACGGACGCACCGGCCGGGTGCCGGCCGGGTGCGTCTTCTGGATGCAGTCCACCGACCGCACGTTCACGACGGTCGCCGAGGATCACGGCAACTGCAGCGTCGGGGCCATGACCCACGGCTTCGCCACCATGGAGGAGGTCGCCGGGAACGCCGATGTTGCCGCCCTGCTCGACTCCGGCTGGGTGACCAAGGACATGGTCCCGCAGATCCCGGTGGTCACCACCCGCCCGGGCGCCGTCACCTACGGACCGCTCGCCGAGACGCCCGTCGACCCCGACGTGGTGCTCCTTCGCCTCACCGCCAAGTCCCTCATGGTCCTGTCCGACGCCCTGCCCGACCTCGCGGTGGAGGGCAAGCCCCAGTGCCACATCGTGGCCATGGCCAAGGAGCACGGTCAGGTCGCCGTCAGCGTCGGCTGCATGCTCAGTCGGGTCCGCACGGGCATGCCATCGACGGAGGTGACCTGCGCCATCCCCGCCTCGAGGCTCGCCGAGGTGGTCGCCACCGTCCGGGCCACCGCCGAGACCGATGCCGCGGTGGCAGGCTACGCCGCCGCCGACGCCGGCCGATTCGGCTGAGCGCGGCCCAGCCGACCTGTCGGAGCCGAGTGTCGGGCTCGAACCGACGACCTCTTCTTTACAAGAGAAGCGCTCTACCAGCTGAGCTAACCCGGCGTGGTGTCCACGGTAGCAACGCGGCTGCGCCCCCATCGGGCGCCGCCCGGCGCCAGTCCGCGCGGCGGGCCGGGCCCGGCGCCGAGGGTCCTTGCATCGCGAGGGTCCCGAGGCCAGGCTTCACCGGATGGAGCTGTCAGATCGCGACCGGGCGATCCTCGAGTTCGAGCGGAGCTGGTGGAGCCTGCCGGGCTCCAAGGAGTCGGCGATCCGCGAACGGTTCGACCTCTCGGCCACCCGCTACTACGAGATCGTGCACGACCTGCTGGAGTCGCCGGCCGCCATGGCCTTCGACCCGCTGGTCGTCCGACGCCTGCGCCGGCTGCGTGATCGGCGACGCCGGGCCCGGTACGAGGGTCGCTCCGCCGACGGCCCGCGGGCGCGGTGAGGCGCGGTGAGCACGCGTCCCACGATGGCTCCTTCGCACGCTCGGCAGGTGGCGCCGTGATGCGCGGGATCGCCCTCATCGCCGTGGCGGTGGTGCTCGGCGTCGTCCTGCTCCAGGCGACCGACGCCCCGTCGCCGTTCGAGGCGACCACCCGGGAGACGACCACGACGACCACGACCGTCGACGACGCTGACGACGACGACACCACCACCACCGCCGCGTCCGGCCTGGCCGAGCCTCGCGACCCCGGCACGTACTCGGTGCTGGTCGCCAACGGCTCCGGCGTGCCCGGTGTGGCGGCACGCTTCACCACCCAGGTCGAGGAGGGCGGCTTCCAGACGTCAGAGCCCTCCAACGCCGCCCGCACGCCGACGTCGACCGTGTACTACAACGAGGGCTTCGAGGCTGAGGCCAAAGCGGTGGCGGCGTTGTTCACCCCCGTGCCCGAAGTCGCCCCGCTCGACCTCGACCCGCTCCCGGTCGACGAACTGCGCGGCGCCAGCGTGGTCATGGTCATCGGCCCCGACCTCGCCACCGCCGAGTAGACGGCTTCGCCGAGGCGCCTTTCTCAGAGGCGGCGGGTCTCGGACTCGACGAGGACGACGAGCGTCCCGCTGACGGGGTCGCTGAAGGTCCCCGACGGGGGGCCGAGCGACAGGTCGAACGTGCCCGTGGTCCTCGAGGAGGACCGCCGCACGGCGCCGTCGGCGAGGTCGTGGACCGCGGTGTAGCGGGTCTCCTGGACACCGTCGAGGCGTGCGGCACCGTTGAAGCCGCCACCCGCGCCGACCTCCACGCGGGACGTCGTCGTCAGGCGGGCGACGTCGGCACCGTCGACGACGCCCAGCTCCACCAGGCGACCGTCGCCGGTGAGCCGGGCCGGGTGGGGTGAGCCAGGCAGCACGACCTCGTCGTCGATCCGCCACCGGGCGCCCGGCCCGAGCGGGGCGTTGGGCGCCGCCCCTGCCGCGGCTGGGAAGATCTCGGGGATGCCGAGGGAGCCGAGCAGCTCGTCGGGCACGCCCTCGATCGACTCGACCTCGGCCAGCTGGGCGGCCCGGTCGAACACCACGACGAAGCGGCGCTGGGTCGTGCCCGGTTCGGTGAGGAGGACCTCGACGCGGACGCCGCCGTCGTCGGCCGGCTCGAGCACGGTGTGGTCGGCGGTCAGGAGGACGTCGTCGGAGCGCACGTCGGGCTCGGCGCCCGTGAGGTGGATCTCGGTCGTGGAGCGGACCCGGACCTCGTA
Organism: Acidimicrobiales bacterium; assembly: GCA_035512495.1. Classification (NCBI taxonomy): domain Bacteria; kingdom Bacillati; phylum Actinomycetota; class Acidimicrobiia; order Acidimicrobiales; species Acidimicrobiales bacterium. The sequence continues at coordinate 5,630 of DATKDW010000090.1, read as the reverse complement.
GCGGAAGGTGTCGCCCACCTCGGGGCGGAAGGTCACCCGGACCGTGTCGGACCGACAGCCGCCGAGCCCGACGACCGAGCCCAGCACCACCGTGGCGACGACGACCGCGCGGAGCGCGGGCAGCCGGCGGGCGGGTCGGAGCGGGCGCACGCGGCGAGGGTAGCGTCGCCCTCGTGGCCGTCGTCCCCGCCCTGCAGCCATTCGTCGACGCGCCGGGGAGCGCCGCGGTGCTCACGGACTTCGACGGGACCCTCGCGCCCATCGTCGACGACCCCGCCGCCGCCCGTCCCCTCGACGGCGTGGTCGAGGTCCTCGCCCGCCTGCAGGAGCGCTTCGCGGTGGCCGGCGTCGTGTCGGGACGGCCCGTCGCCTACCTGCTCGACCACCTCGGTGGGGGCCTCTGGCTGTCGGGCCTCTACGGCCTCGAGCGGGTGGAGGGCGGCCGGCGGATCGAGGCGGCGGAGGCGGGTGCATGGCGTCCGGTGGTCGACGAGGCCGCCGCCCGGGCGGGGGAGGCGCTGCCCGTCACCGTCGAGCACAAGGGCCTCTCGCTCACCCTGCACTTCCGCACCATGCCCGACGAGGAAGCCGGGGTCCGGGCGTGGGCGTCCGCCGAGGCCACCCGCACCGGCCTGGTCGTCCGGCAGGCCAAGGCATCGGTCGAGCTCCACCCACCGGTGGAGGCCGACAAGGGGACCGTGGTGCGCGCCGCGGCCGCCGGCATGGCGGCGGTGTGCTTCCTCGGCGACGACGTGGGCGACCTGCCGGCATTCGATGCCCTCGACGACTTGGCGAGCGGGGGCGTCCACACCGTCCGCATCGCCGTGCGCACCACCGAGGCACCCAGCGAGATGCTCGCCCGCGCCGACCTCGTCGTCGACGGTCCCGGAGGAGCCCTCGCCCTCCTCCGATCGCTCCTGGAGTGAGCAACGGGCCTCAGCGAAGCCGAGTCCGCTCAACCGGACGCGAACGGGTGGCCCCGAGGGAAGGGGCCCGCCGCCGGAGCTTGCGGAGGCGGTGGGAAGGCTCCGCTCGGGGTCAGGCCCCGTGAGCCCCCTCGTCGAGCTGCCGGGCGTACCAGTCGGCGGGGGTGCCTGCAGCGGCCACGGCGCGCACGGCGGCGGCGTGGTCGCGCCGCTGCCCGGCGGTCATGGTGAGCGCCTCGTGGAGCACGTCGGACGTGCCGGCCACGTCGAAGGGGTTGAGGCCGAGGGCGGCGCCCGCCATCTCCGCCCACACCCCCGACTCGCGGGACAGCGCCAGCACGCCGTGGTGCTCGTTCACCAGCGGGCCCTCCTTGGCCACGAGGTTGAGCCCGTCGCGCACGGGGTTGACCAGCAACACGTCGTATCGGCGCAGGGCGGCGACGGAGCGGGGGAAGTCGTCCTCCGGGTCGTACAGCACCGGGATCCAGCCCGGCGTCGACCAGCGCTCGTTGATGGCGCGGATCAGGCCCTCGACCTCCTGACGGTAGGCGAGGTACTCGGGCAGGCCCTCCCGGGAGGGGTAGACGAAGGCGGCGAAGACCACGCGCTCACGCCACTCGGGGTGCTCCCGGAGGAGGTCATCGAAGGCGTGGAAGCCCCGGAGGAGGTTCTTCGAGAGCTCGATCCGGTCGACGCGCACGATGAGCGCGCGGTCGCCCACCTGCTCGTCGAGCTCGGCGAGGGCCCGGGCACAGGCGTCCCCGCCGGCCACCCCACCGATGTCGTCCGGGTCGGCCGCCGCGGGGGCGACGAAGGTGCGGGTGGGCACCGAGCCGAGCACCTCCTCGCAGCACGCCTCGAACGCCGAGGCCCAGCGCTGGTTGTGGAAGCCACAGGCGGCGTGCCCGGCGAGGCCGAGCAGCAGCTCCTCGGCCACCCCGTCGGGCAGGGCGCGGATGGCGTCGGCGCCGCAGAAGGGCGTGTGGTTGAAGTGCACGGTGGCGAGGTCGGGACGGCGCTCGGCGAGGCGGGCACCGACGAGGGAGAGGTGGTAGTCGTGGACGAGCACGGTCGCGCCGTCGGCCGCCTCGTCGGCCACGGCGTCGGCGAAGGCGTGGTTGACCTCGCGGTAGGCCGTCCACGCCTCCCGCCACCGACGGTCGAAGCGGGGGCGTCGGGGGCTGTCCCAGAGGCCGTGGTGGAGGAACCAGAGCGTGGCGTTGGAGACGACGTCGTAGTAGGCGCGGTATCGGTCCTCATCGACCACCAGCGACCGCAGGCGGAACCCCTCGGCATCGACCGTCCCCTCGGCGGCGGCCACGCGGTCGGCCTCGCTCAGGGCGGCGGCGATCCAGGTCGCGCCGGTTCCGGCCACCGCCGCGCCCAGCGCCGTGGCGAGGCCGCCGCCGGCCCTGCGGGTGACGAGCCCGCCGCCGTCGTCGAGCGCGAACGACACCGGGCCACGGTTGGAGACGATGACGACGGGGGGCGTGGGGGCATTCACGGTGCAGATCCTACGAGGGCCCGTCGACGGTCCCGCCGGTGGTGCGTTTCGGTTCGGGGCACCATGGACGGGATGCACCTCGTGGCCGCCCCCGACAAGCTGCGCGGCACGGCGACCGCTGCCGACGTCGCCGCCGCGATCGGACGTGGCGCCCGGTCGGCCGGCTGGACCTGTGACGCTGCACCGGTCGCCGACGGCGGCGAGGGCACCCTCGAGGCCCTCGGTGGCGCCAACCGGGTCACCACCGTCACCGGGCCGCTCGGTGACCCGGTCGAGGCCGCCTGGCGCTACGCAGGGTCGCTGGCGGTGGTCGAGATGGCCCGATGCTCGGGCCTCGACCTGGTGGGCGGGCCGGAGGGCAACGACCCCATGGCCGCCGCGACGCACGGCACGGGGGAGCTGATCGGCGCCGCCATCGACGCCGGCTGCAGGCGGGTCATCGTCGGCGTCGGCGGGTCGGCGTCGACCGACGGTGGCCTCGGCGCGCTGCGGGCTCTCGAGCCCCTCGCCCGGATGCGCGCTGTCGAGCTGGTGGTGGCCTGCGACGTGCGCACCCGCTTCGTCGATGCTGCACGGGTGTTCGCACCGCAGAAGGGCGCCACGCCCGCCCAGGTGGAGCTGCTCCACCGCCGGTTGCAGCGCCTGGCCCAGGTCTACGAGGAGAGCTATGGCGTCGACGTGCGCGACCTGGTGGGTGCGGGCGCCGCGGGCGGCCTGGCCGGCGGTCTCGTCGCAGCCGGAGCGCGGCTCGTGGCCGGCTTCGACGTGGTGGCCGACGAGCTCGAGCTGCACGATCGGATCGACGGCGCCGACCTGGTCGTCACGGCCGAGGGCTTCCTCGACGAGCAGTCCTTCGAGGGCAAGGTGGTGGGCGGGGTCGCCGAGCTGGCGGTGTCGTCGGGCGTCCCGGTCCTCGCCGTGGTGGGTGAGCTGCTGGAGGGCGTCGAGGTGCCCGAGGGGATGACCGTGGTCTCGCTTGTCGAGCGATTCGGCGAAGGGCGGGCCCGGACCGAGACCGAGGTGTGCATCGAAGCAGTGGTGGCCGCCCACCTCGAGGGCGCCGCCCCGCCGGACCGGGCCCGAGGCTGACCGCAGGGACGGTCACGCCCGCCGGCCCCGCGGCCGCTCTACATTTGCGGTGTGGGGGAGGAGCAGCGCCGGTCCGGTGAGGACGGCATCCGTCGGGCGGGCCAGGCGGCGTGGGCGCTCATGGGCATCGTCGCTGTCCTCGCCGTGGCCGCCTTCCTCGCCTACCAGGTGCGGATCATCTGGGCCCCCCTGATCTTCGCCGGAGCCATCGTCTTCATCCTGAACCCGGTCGTCTCGTTGCTCCAGCGGCGGGGGGTCCCCCGCCTGATGGGGGTGGCGATCGCCTACCTCGCCTTCTTCTCACTGATCGGGCTGGCGGCCGTCGCCGTCGCCCCGATCGCCGTGGAGCAGGCCGACGAGCTGGCCGACGACTGGCCCGAGATCCGCTCGGACGTCGAGCGCTGGGTCAACGACCGGGCCGCCGAGAGCGAGGACTGGTTCATCTCGCTCCCCAGCATCGGGGAGATCGAGGACGAGGTCCGCTCGGGCAGCGACGCGACGCTCGGCGACCGCATCGAGGCGGCGCGCGACGTCGGGGTCCGGGTCTTCAGCCTGCTGCTCATCCTGGTGCTCGGACCGGTCCTGGCCTTCTACCTCCTCGTCGACCTCCCTCGGCTGCGGGTGGTGGCGGTCAACCTCATCCCTCCCGCCAAGCAGGCGGAGGTCCTTCACGTCGGGCGGCGCCTCAGCCGGGCGATCGGGGGGTTCTTCCGCGGCCAGCTCGTGGTGGCGACGATCGTGGGCGTGCTCGTGTCGATCGGGCTCGCCGTCCTCGACCTGCCCTTCTGGCTCCTGGTCGGGATGATCGCCGGGTTCTCCAACATCGTGCCGCTCATCGGCCCCTTCGTCGGGGCCGTGCCCGCGCTGGTGATCGCCCTCACCACCCGTGACATGGGTACCGCCCTCTGGGTGATCGGGATCATGGTGGTCGTCCAGCAGCTGGAGTCGCAGGTGATCAGCCCGCTGGTGATGAACCGAGCGGTGAAGCTGCAGCCCGCCGTGGTGCTCCTCGCACTCGTCGCCGGCGGCTCCCTCATGGGCTTCGCCGGTCTCCTCCTCGCCGTGCCCGCCGTCGCGGTCATCAAGATCCTTGCCGGCCACCTCTGGCACACCTACGTCCTCGGGGAGCCCTTCGAGGTCTTCGCCAAACGGGTCGACACCGACGAGGACGACCCGGGCGTCGGGATCGTCCGTGACGTCACCCGTGTCGACCTCGATGGCGCCGAGACCCCGGTGCCCGCCGACGAGCCCCCCGTCGAGAAGACCCCGGGCGAGGGTCAGGAGGCCCGCCGTCGGTAGCCGGCGACGTCGACGAGCGGTGGGCGGGTGCGGTCGTCGACCACCACGTGGTCGTGGCCGGGGACGCGGAGCACGGGGTCGTCGACGGTGCCGGTGGCGCCCACCCGGCGGAGGACTGCCCGCATCACCGCAAGCGCCTGTGGTGACAGCTCGTGGAGCGGGCGGTTGCGGTGCCGGCGGACGCCGAGGTCGACCTGGGCCATGCCCTCGAGCCCGACGGTCGCGAGGAGGTCGAGCAGCAGGCCGAGCTCGACCCCGTAGCCCTGCTCGAAGGGCAACCGCTCGAGCACCGACCGCCGGCCCGCGTACTCGCCGGCCAGCGGCTGGTCGAAGGCCGACAGCTCCGGTGCCACCAGGGCGATGAGGGGGCGGGCCGCGAGCTCGGTGACCCGTCCGCCGCCGACGCCGTCGACCTCGGCCCGCTCGTAGGTGGCCTTGGTGAAGGCGACGGTCGGGTCGGTGAGCAGCGGCCCGAGCAGGCCGGTGACGAACCCGGTGTCGAAGTCGGTGAGGTCGGCGTCGCACCACACGACGAGCTCGCCCGAGCTGGCGGCCAGCGACTTCCAGAGGGCCTCACCCTTCCCGGTGCCCGGCCCGACCTCGGGGAGCACCTGGTCGGCAGCCACGACCGTGGCACCGGCACGGCGCGCCACCTCGGCGGTGGCGTCGGTGGAGCCGTCGTCGACGACCAGCACCTCGTCGACGAGGGGGTGGCGCTCGACGAGGTCGGCGACCACGGCGGCCACGATGTCGCCGACGGTGGCCTCCTCGTCGCGGGCGGGGAGGCACACCGACACGGTGGTGGCGCCCGC
>DATKDW010000089.1 GCA_035512495.1 Acidimicrobiales bacterium | reverse complement strand
CTGATGATCGCCGAAGCACTTGCCGCACTCTCGACCAAGGCCCTCGTCGCCGCCGCCGCCGGCACCCTTGCCGTCACCGGCGCCAGCGCCGTCGTCGTGGCCAACGCCCCCGACGACACTCCGGTGGTCGTCGAGACCGAGGCCCAGGACGACGAGAACCGTCAGGACGGCGACAACCGCCAGGACGACCAGGACAACGTCGAGATCGAGGGCGGCCAGCCCGATGACAACCACGGTGCCACGGTGAGCGAGGCCGCTCAGGACGGCACCACCGGCCCCGACTTGGCCCACATCGCCAGCGATGGCCGCAGCACCGCAGGTGCCGAGAACGGCGCCGAGGCACGGGCCGAGGGCCAGGCACGAGCCGAGGCCGGTCAAGCCAACCAGCCGGACGACACCCCCGCCGGCCCGCCCGAAGGCGTCGACACCGACGACACCGACGACGATGACGACGAGACCGACGCCGACCGTCAGGACGGCGAGCACCGTCCCGACACCCCGGCCGGCCCGCCCGAAGGCGTCGACACCGACGACACCGACGACGACCTCGAGTAGCCCTCTCAGTCCGGCCTGACGGCCGGACGAGGTCGCAGCTCCGGTGCACCCGTGACCCCCGCACCGACTCACAGGACACACAACGGATGGGGCGCCCCGGCGGGGGCGCCCCTTTCGCGTACCCCCCCTTCGCTCAGCCCACGGGGGTGCGGGTCTCCTCGGTCTCGTCGCACGCGGCGAGCAGATCGGCCCAGGTGAGGCCCTCGGCCTCCCACAGGCGGTCGAACACGGCGTCGGCGATGTCGGAGAAGCCGTGCCGGTTGCGGAAGTGGTACAGGCGCCGCTGGCGGTTGGCCGGGTACCCGAGGCGGGCGAAGCGGCCCACGGCGTAGGTGTCCCACGCCGTGCTCTGGGCGAGGGTGAGGTCGTCGTCGGGCGGCGGGTCGCCGAAGGCGTCGTCGAGCCGGTCGCGCACCCGGTGGAGGAGCCGGCCGAGCACGTCGGCGACCGCCTCCTCGCTGAGGTACCGGGGGCGCTTCGGGTCCTCGAAGCCGCCACTCTGGACCTTGACCACCACGGGGTCGAGCGATTCGACCCACACGCGACCCATCGGCGTGGTCTCGTCGACCTCGATGGTGACCGGCGCGGCGATGCCGATCTGGTCGACCAGGGTGGCCGCCACCGCCTCGATGCGGGCCGAGTCGAAGTGGACCATCGTCCACTCCTGCGGCACCACGGTCACGTCGGCCACTAGGCGCTCGCCTTGGAGGTGGCGGCGCGGGCCTCGGCCGCGGCCTCGGACGAGATGGCCGAGATCTCGTCGATCTCGCCATCGGTGAAGCCGGCCAGCTCGCGGAAGCGGCGGGCCAGGCGGATCGGAGCGTCGTCGTCCTCGCCGCGCACGCCACCGAGCGAGAACAGCTTGTCGACGACGCGCTGGAACTCGAGGGCAGCGGCCCGTCGCTCGGGGTCGGTCTCGGTGAGGCGGCGGAGCCAGTCGGAGCCCATCTTCACGTGGGTCACCTCGTCGGCGAGCATCCAGTCCTCGCAGAACTCGAGCACCGGGTCGCCGGCGATCTCGCCGAACTCCTTCATGGTGTTGAACACGTCGATGGCCAGACCCTCGAGGGCCCGGTTCACGCCGGTGAGGCGCAGCACCGGGTCGGGGTTGCAGGCTGCCTCGTAGAGGAAGGTCGACTCGGAGAACTCGCCGAGCTCGGTGCCCATCCAGTCGGAGAGCTTGACGGAGATCTCGCAGTGACGAGCCTCGTCCCAGCACTGGCGCGCCATGTCGAGCTTGAGCTGGAACGGCGCCTGCTCGCGGCCGTCGCCGGTCTCGAAGTCCCAGCAGGTGCGCCCGGCGCCCTCGAGAGCCTGGATCTCACCCACGAAGATGCCGTGCATGAGCGAGCGCGCCGCGTCGGGCGCGTTGGGCACGTCGGGGGTGAGGCGGTTACCGCCCTTGCGGCCGCTGCCCTCGCCGAGACCACGGGGGCCGCGGGGGTCGTTGAAGCGCTGCTCGGTGGTGATGCGGAAGAACCGGCCGTCGCGGGCCAGGTCCTCGGGGGGGTGGATCTTCCTCATGCGGTTGCCTCCTGGGGAGTTGCGTCGTAGGTGAGCTCGTTGGACCCGATGGAGCCGGCGCCGGCGATGCCACCGGCGGCGAGCATGAGCTTGGAGAGCTTGGCCTGGTGGGCAACCGCCCGGTCGATCTCCTCGTCGGTCTCGATGAGCGACTGCAGGAGCATCTCGCCGTCGCGCCAGTCGTCGAACTCGTCTTGGAGGATGAGCTTGAGCGAGCGGATGGTGGGGGCGTCGGTGATCGTGGACGTGTTGTTGAGGTGGTAGGTGTAGGCGGCGATCTTGTGCGGGATCAGGACCCGGTACACGCCCACCAGCTTCTCGATGGTGAGGTCGGCAGCCTCGGGCTCGGTGAGGGCCTCGACGAAGGCCTCCATGCCGTCGGCGGGCACGGTCAACCGCTCGGGGTTCATCTCCCGCAGCTCGGGGAGGCGCTTGTGCCAGAGGTCAGCGTGCCAGGCGTGGTGGTAGCAGTGGGTCCCGAGGCGCATCTTGACGTCGAGCTCGGGCACGGTGGCGATCCAGCCGCCGAGCGCCTCGAACAGCTTCATCTCGATCCACTTGTAGTTCCCGACCCTGCGGGCCGTCTCCTCGACGCTGAAGGCGCCGGGCAGCTCCCGGCGGTCCCAGGGGGCGAAGGCGGGGCGGGGCTTCTTCGGGTCGGCCATGGGGCTCCTCTTGGGGTGGCAGGGCGGCACACGCTGCCGCTCCCTGCCAAGGGTGCCCCCGACTGACCCCGTGGTCAAGAGCGGTGACGCCGGTGTCAGCCGTCAGCCCTGGTAGCCGTTGGTGATGGGGAGGCGGCGGTCCTTGCCGAAGGCCTTCGTGGAGATCCGCACCCCGGGTGGGGCCTGTCGGCGCTTCCACTCCGCCCGGTCGACCAGACGGGTGACGAGGCCCACCACCTCGGGGTCGAAGCCGGCCTCGACGAGCTCGCTCGAGGTGAGGTCGTCGCCGACGTAGGCGTCGATGACCGGGTCGAGCACCTCGTAGGGCGGCAGGCTCTGGTCGTCGCGCTGGCCGGGTCGCAGCTCGGCCGACGGTGGCTTCGTGAGCACCGCCTCGGGGATCACGTCGGTGCCGGCACGCCGGTTGCGGTCGCGGCAGAGCGCGTAGACGAGGGTCTTCGGGACGTCCTTGATGACGGCGAAGCCCCCGGCCATGTCGACGCCGTAGATCGTCGTGTAGCCCACGGCCAGCTCGCTCTTGTTGCCGCAGACCAGCACCAGCCAGCCCGGTCGCTTGTTGGCCAGCGCCATGAGCAGGTTGGCCCTGATGCGACCCTGCAGGTTCTCCTCGGCCACCCCCTCCTCGGTGCCCTCGAACGCCGGTGCCAGCATCTCGAGCATGGCGGCGTGCGCCGGTTCGATGGCGATGGTGGTGAGCTCGATGCCGAGTCGCCCGGCGAGCACCTCCGAGTCGCTGATGGAGCCGTCGGAGGAGTAGCGCGACGGCATGGCGACGGCGTGGACGTTGGCCGGGCCGAGGGCGTCGGCGGCGATGGCCGCCACCAGCGACGAGTCGATCCCGCCCGAGAGCCCGAACACGACGTCGGTGAAGCCGTTCTTGGCGACGTAGTCGCGCAGGCCGAGCACCAGGGCCTCGTAGACCTCGTGGACCGGTTCGAGGGTCGGGCAGATCGGCGGGTGCAACCGCTCGGCAGGTGACCGCTGCTCGCCGGCCTCGCTGACCGTGACCACCGGCAGGGCAGGCGAGCGCTCGCGGCCCCGGGGGTCGAGCAGGCGCTTGCGGAACACCGGCCGGGCGTTGACATCCATCACCATCATGTGCTCGACGAACTGCGGCGAACGGGCCAGCAGCTCGCCGTCGGCGTCGAACACCAGCGAGGCGCCGTCGAAGACCAGCTCGTCCTGGCCGCCGACCTGGTTGACGTACACCAGCGCGCAGGAGGAGTCGGCCGCCCGGGTGGCGAGCATGCGCTCGCGCTCGGCCAGGCGACCGGCGTAGTAGGGCGAGGCGTTGAGGTTGACGATGAGCTCGGCCCCACCGGAGGCCTGGTCGAGGATGGGGCCGTCGGGATCCCATGCGTCCTCGCAGACCGAGATCCCGACGCGCACCCCGGCGACGAGGAACAAGGTGGGCTCGTCGGTGCTGGGGGCGAAGTAGCGCTGCTCGTCGAACACGGCGTAGTTGGGAAGCAGGCGCTTGCGGTAGGTGCCGACCACCCGGCCGCCGGCGCAGACGGCGGCCGCGTTGAACAGGTCGCGCTCGGCGTCGACGAAGCCGACCACCGCCGCGCAGTGGCCCGTGCGCGCCGCCAGCCGGTCGAGGGCGGCGCGGTTGTCGGCGATGAAGCCGGGTTTGAGCAGCAGGTCCTCGGGCGGGTAGCCGGTGATCGCCAGCTCCGGGAACACGGCGAGGTCGCAAGCCTGCGACTCGGCGTCGTCGAGCGCGGCGAGCATGCGGTCGACGTTGCCCTCGAGGTCACCGACCACCACGTTGAGCTGGCACAGGGCGACGCGCACGACCGGCATGGACCGAGGTTACGACCCGTGCCGGGCATGGCCACACTGGTGGGGTGCCCCTCAAGCCCAGCGCACCAGGCGACCTCGACGCTGCCGTCGAGTCGTCGGCCGCGCCGGCGCTGGCGCGCGTCGCCATCGAGCGCCTGGCCGACGCCCACGGCGGCCTGCGCGACCGGCTTGTGGAGGATCCCGGACTCGCCACCACCGTGGTCGCGGTGTGCGCCGCCAGCCGCTCGCTGACCCAGCTGCTGGAGACCGATGCCCAGGCCCTCGACGTGCTGGCCCGCACCGACCACCGTCGGCCCCCACCCGTTGACGGCGACCTCGACGAGGGCGCCCTCCAGCGATGGAAGGCACTCGAGTACCTCCGCATCGCGGCGCGCGACCTCACCGGTCTCGACGACATGCCCACCACCGCCCGGGCGGTTGCCGACATGGCCGGCGACGTGGTTCGGGGCGCGTGTGCCATCGCCGAGGCCGACGGCCTCGTGGTGATCGGCATGGGGAAGCTCGGCGGCCAGGAGCTGAACTACGCCAGCGACATCGACCTGATGTTCGTCGCCGACGACGCCTGCACCCCGAAGGAGGCCGAGGGGGCGGCACGGGAGGTCATGGCCATCTCCCGCCAGTGCTTCCGCGTCGACGCCAACCTGCGTCCCGAGGGCCGCGACGGGCCACTGACCCGCACGGTGCCGTCGTTCCAGGCGTACTGGTCGAGGTGGGCCCAGCCGTGGGAGCGCCAGGCCCTGCTCAAGGCCCGCCCCGTCGCCGGTCCGCCGACGGTGGCCGCCGCCTGGGTCGAGGCAGCTGAGGCGCACCTGTGGGGAGAGCCGCTGGGCGCCGATGAGCTCAGGTCGCTGCGGACCATGAAGGCCCGCACCGAGGCGCAGGTGGCGCGCAAGGGCATGAGCGACCGCGAGCTGAAGACCGGCGTGGGGGGCATCCGCGACATCGAGTTCGCGGTGCAGCTGCTGCAGCTGGTGCACGGCCGCCACGACCCCGCGCTGCGATGCCCGTCCACGCTGGACGCACTGGCGGAGCTGTCGTCGGCCGGCTACGTCGCCCCCGACGACGCCGACTCGCTCGCCCGCTGCTACCGGTTCCTGCGGGACGTGGAGCACCGGGTCCAGCTCGTCGACGAGCGCCAGCTCCACGCGGTGCCGAGCGGCGCCGCCGATCGGGAGCGCCTGGCGAAGGTGCTTGGCTTCTCGTCCACGCCCGACGCCTCGGCCCTCGAGGCCTTCGACGCCGAGCTGGCGCGGACGCGCTCCACCGTCCGGACCATCCACGAGCGCCTGTACTTCCGCCCCCTGCTCGAGGCCTTCGCCGGCGCCCCGGGACGGCTGACAGCCGAGGCCGCCGCCACCCGGCTGGCCGCATTCGGCTTCTCCCAGGCCGATCGCACCCGCCAGGCCGTGGCCGAGCTCACCAAGGGCCTCACCCGCTCGTCCCGCCTGATGCACCAGCTGCTGCCCCTGCTGCTGGGCTGGCTCTCCGACAGCCCGGACCCCGACCGGGGCCTGATGGGGCTGCGCACGCTCGCCTCGGGCGTCCAGCGCTCCACCGAGCTGGCACGGGCGTTCCGCGAGTCGCCGGAGTCTGCCCGTCGACTGTGCACGCTGATCGGCACCAGCCGCCTGCTGACCGACGTCCTCGAGCGCAACCCCGACCTGATCCCCGACCTCGGCGACGACGACGCGATCGCGCCGCTCTCCAAGGCCACGCTGCTCGAGAAGGCCACGACCGCCCTCGAGTGGCGCGACCCGGAATCGCGGTTGGCCCGCCTCCGGCGCTTCAAGGAGCGCGAGGTGCTGCGCATCACCGCCCGCGACGTCCTCGACCTGTCGAGCGTCGACGCCACCGCCGAGGACCTCACCGCCCTGGCCGAGGCGACGGTGGAGGGCGCGCTGCTCGCCGTGGCGCCGTCGTTGCCCTTCGCCGTGGTCGCCCTCGGCCGCTTCGGTGGCGTCGAGCTCTCGTACGGCAGCGACCTCGACGTGATCTTCGTCTACGAGGGCGCCACCGACGACGACCGCGCCGAAGCGGAACGGGTGGCGACGCAGCTCCTGCGGGGGGTCAAGGGCGCCAACCCGTCGGAGCGCATCTACGAGCTCGACGCCGACCTCCGCCCCGAGGGGCGCCAGGGCCCCCTGGCCCGGAGCCTCGACGGGTATCGCTCGTACTTCGAGCGGTGGGCCGACGTGTGGGAGCGCCAGGCCATGCTCCGGGCCCGGCCCGTCGCGGGTGACCCAGAGCTCGCCGGCGCCTTCATCGAGATGATGGCGCCGTTCGTCTGGGACGCCCCCCTCTCCGAGACCGACGAGCGGGAGATCCGTCGCATCAAGGCCCGGGTCGAGCGGGAGCGGATCCCTGCCGGCGAGGACCCGCAGTTCCACCTCAAGCTGGGCCGAGGGTCGCTGTCCGACATCGAGTTCTGTGCCCAGCTCCTCCAGCTCCGCCACGGTGTGCGCGCCCCCGGGACGATGGAGGCGTTGGCCCGGTTGGCGGCAGCCGACGTCCTCGCCCACGACGACATGGAGGTGCTGGCCGGCGCCTACCGGTTCTGCGAGCGGGCCCGCAACCGGCTCTTCCTCGTCCACGGAAGCACCCAGGACGCCCTCCCCCAGCATGCCGACGAGCTCGGGCGCCTCGCCCGGTCGCTCGACTCCACGCCCGTCGAGGTGCGCGAGGGCTACCGCCGCGTCACCCGCAGGTCCCGCGCCGTGGTCGAGCGCCTCTTCTACGGTGTCGACCGGTGAACCGGACGACGGCGGACGAAGCGGCAGCGGCGACGCTGGCCGTACGGGTGGCGGGTCGCGGGCGGGCGGTCGCGTCGGTCGCGCTGGTCCTGCTGACGGTCCTCGTCCTCGCCGGCGCGGCAGGCGCGCAGATCCTCGACCCCGAGCCCGAACCGGAGCCCGAACCCGAGGCCACGACCACCACCACGACCACGCTCGTGCCCGAGCCCACGACGACCACCACCACCGAGGCGCCGCCGCCGGAGGAGGAAGAAGAGCCACCGCCGCCCGACGAGGAGCCCGAGGCGCCACCGGCGACGGACCCCCCGCCACCGACCACCGCCCCGACCGCCCCCACCACGGCGCCCCCTCCCCCGCCGCCGACCGAGGAAGGGGAGCCACCGCCGACCACCTTCCGGCCCGAGACCTCCGGCGAGGCACCGGCCGACGAGGTCGACGACGCCCTGCTGCCCCGCGCCGGCACCGGCGCGCTCCCGACGCTGGTCGCCCTGTCGCTCACCGGCACCGCCGTGGCGGTCGGGATCATGGCGACGCAGTGGTACCGGACCCGGCCAGCGCCGGGCGCCGCACCCGCCCGCCGGCCGTCTCTCCGGCCGCGCCTCAGAGGCCGAGGGTCAACCGGGACACGAGGTCCTTGACGGACGTGGGCGTGAGCCGGTCTCCCAGCGCCATCATCTGGGCGTCGATCCCCACCAGGTACCGGGCCCGGGGCGACCGCGCCGAGATGGCCTTGGCGATCACGTCGGCGACCTGACTCGGCTGGCCCATGAGCGGCTCACCGAGCTGCATGGCCCGCTTCGAGCGTTCGTAAGCGGTCCGGTAGCGGGAGTCGCCACGGTTGGCGATGTCGCGCTCCATGTCCTCCCAGATGTTGGTCTTGAAGCCCCCCGGCTCCACCAGCACCACCTTCACCCCGGCGGAGCCGACCTCGACGCGCAGGGCGTCGGACAGCGCTTCGAGGGCGTGCTTGGCGGCCGTGTACCACCCGGCCAGCGGGGCGGTGGCCAGCCCGGCGATCGACGAGACGTTGACGATGCGCCCCTCGCCCCGCTCGCGCATGGCCGGCAGGGCGAGTCGGGCCAGGCGCATGGGGGCGACCACCATGGTCTCGAGCAGCGCCCGGGCCTCGTCGTCCTCGATGTCCTCGACCGCACCCGTGACCCCGTAGCCGGCGTTGTTGACCAGGCCGTAGAGGTCGAGGCCGGCCAACACCTCGGCGCAGGCGTCCTCGTCGGTCACGTCGAGCTGCACCGTGTCGACCTTGACCCCGGCGTCGGCGGCCGCCTTGGCCACCACCTCCGCCTTGGCCTCTGACCGGACGGAGCCGATGGGGTGGTAGTCGCGGCGGCCGAGGGCGAGGACGGTCTGGAGGCCGATCCCCGAGTTGGCGCCGGTCACGAGCACGGAGCGGGTCATGACGCCGTTCTACCCCCGCACGGGGAACCGAAGCGAGGCGACCGGCCCGGCTCGCTCACCAGTCGCCGGCGAGGTCGCGGCGGCCCTGCTTGCTCGACTCGGCGGCGTGGAGGAGCAGGTTGCGCGCCATCGAGCTCTCGTGGAGCGCCGACCGCGCGGCGTAGATCTCGGCGCGGACCTCGTGCACCTCGGCTGCGGCGGGGTCGGCGATCACCGCGTGCTCCACGAGGTGGCAGGCCATGCGGTGGTCCCCACCGGCGGCGAGGGCGCGAGCGCGGTCGAGGACGGGTCCGATCCCGCCGGCGAGGGCAACCCACTCGGCGGCCTGCTGTGCCCTGGGCGCCGGCAGGAGGTTGTCCGGCTCGCCGTCGTACCAGCCGCCGTAGCGGCGCCAGACGTTGCGGACGATGAACTGGGGGTGGTCGTAGACCGGCCGCAGGTAGGGCTTGCCCAGCAGGTGGGCCGGCACCTCCACCTCGTGGATGACCCGGTCGAGGCTGGCGCCGGTGTTCATGAGGGTGAGGGTCTGGGCCTCGAGCGACTCCAACAGCTCGGCGGTGTCGGTGAGGGCCACCGCCACCCGGTCGGCGCCGAAGATCGGCAGCCCGTGCCCGCAGAGGAGCACCTCTGCCCCCGTGCCGGCCATCTGGCGCAGGGCCGCGGCCCAGTCGCTCACGAAGCGCTGCACCTTCTGCGGGTTGCCGGCGTTGGGGACGGCCCAGATGAAGAGGTCGCCGGGGTGGAGGACCCGGAGCGAGGGCACCCACGTCCAGGTGGCGTCGTCGGTCTCGCCGCGAGCGTGGCGGAGCTCGAAGGCGGTGTCGCCGTAGGCGAAGGTGAGGCGCTCGTCGTAGGTGACGTCGGGATAGCGCCAGTCGGCGGGCCAGGTGAAGCCGTCCACGGGCAGGCCGAACTGGCGCTGGTTGATCGCCGCGTTCCACTCCCGGGTCCGCTCGTAGCGCCGGAAGTGGTCGGGCACCTCTTCGTGGGCGTAGACCACGGGCTGGCCCCACCCCCGCTCGGTCGCCTCGGCCTCGAAGCGGGCGGTGCCGAAGACGTGGTCGACGTGGTGGTGGGAGAACACCGCGGCGCGCATCGGTGCCTCGGGCCGCCAGCCCCGGACCGACTCGTAGACGTGGTGGGTGTCGAAGGGTCCACCGGTGTCGAGCATCACGAGGCCGTCGCCGGTGTCGACGGCGTTGACGCTGGCGATGCTCTTGAGGCAGAAGACCCCCTCGGCGATCTCCTCCCCGACGCGGCCGGCTGCCGGCGTCACCGGGTGCTCGGCGTGGACGAGGTCGCCCTCCCCCTGCCAGTGGCGCTCGGCCAGCTCGTGGATCGTGGGCATGGGTCTCCCTCTGCGGGGTTCCGGTCGTTCGGCACCGTAGGTCGCCCACGGTGCCGCCGCCGGCCGAACCGGAGTACGCCAATCCTTTTGACAGTAACGCTGTCAGGACGTAGGGTTCACCGGCTCGTTGTCGTCATCGGAAGGTCCTGATGTCCGCCACCACCTGCCCGGAGCCCAACCTCCCGCCAGCGACCGACGCGGGGACGGCCGAGATCCGCTTCACAGACTCCTGCCGGCCCTGCGTGCGGACGCCCGACGAGCGCTTCGCCGACCTGCCCGACTGGCCGTTCGAGCCGCGGTACACCACCGTCGACGGCCTGCGGGTGCACTACGTGGACGAGGGACCCTCCGACGGCGAGGTCGTCGTCCTCCTCCACGGGCAGCCGACGTGGGGCTACCTCTACCGCAAGATGATCCCGGTCCTGAGCGCCGCCGGCCATCGGGTCGTCGTCCCGGACCTCGTCGGGACCGGCCGCTCCGACAAGCCGGTGCAGATCGAGGACTACCGCTTCCTCCAGCACGTGTCGTGGTTCGAGGGCTTCCTCGACGCCCTCGACCTCCGGGACATCACGATCTTCGTGCAGGACTGGGGCAGCCTCATCGGGCTGCGGGCCGTCGGAAACGACCCCGACCGCTACGCGCGGGTGGTGGTGGCCAACGGCCAGCTGCCGGTCGTGCCCGAAGGCTTCGAGCTGCTCCAGCTCCCGGACGAGCTCGAGCCCGACGACGACATGGTCCTGCCCTTCGCCGACCCCGGCCTGCAGGGGCTCTCGTGGGCCGAGCAGTTCCAGCGGTGGGCCGTCTTCTCCCTCGTCGGGACGAAGTTCCGAGCGTCGGACGTGGTCGACAGCGGCACCGCCACCTCGCTGAGCCCCGAGGAGCTGGCGGCCTACGACGCCCCCTTCCCCTCCCGCATCCACATGGCAGGGGTGCGCGCCTTCCCCTCCCTCGTCAACACCCTCGGCGAGGCACCGACCAACGAGGCGGCCCAAGCGGCGCTCGACGCCTTCGAACGTCCGGCGCTCACGCTCTTCGGGCGCCTCGACAAGGGCCTGGGCACCGACGCGGTCCAGTCGCTGATCCGCGACCGGGTGCCCGGCGCCGCCGGACTCGACCACCACGCCTACGACGACGCCAGCCACTTCATCCAGGAGGACAAGGGGGACGACCTGGCGCGCCGGGTCGACGAGCTCATCCGGTCGACGCCACCGACCTAGACCTCGACCCTGGCCACGTAGACGGTGTTGGACGCCTCGCCGTCGGTGTAGGGGTTGGCGAAGGTGACCACGTGGGCGTCACAGGTGGCGAAGACCTCGCCCACCGCCGAGACGAAGCGGTCCTCGGGCGGGTCGTCGGACCACAGCGCGAACACCCCACCGGGATGGAGGCGCTCGCCGACGCGGCGGAGGCCGTCGACCTCGTAGAAGGCGGAGTGGCTCGGGTGCAGCACGCGCGACGGGCTGTGGTCGACGTCGAGGAGGATGGCGTGGTGGCGGTGGGGTGCCCCGTCGCCGAACGGCGCGCCACCGGCGGTGAGGGCGAAGAAGTCCCCGTGGACCAGCGCGCAGCGCGGATCCTCGACGAGCCCCGGCGAGAGCGGCAGCAGGCGGTCCCGGTGCCAGCCGATCACCTCGGCGAGGGCGTCGACGACGCGCACGGAGGAGACCCTGGCGTCGGCCAGGGCGGCGTGGGCGGTGTAGCCGAGACCGAGGCCTCCCACGACGACGTCGAGGTCGTCGCCTGCCACCTCGGCGAGGCCAAGGCGCGCCAGCGCCACCTCGGCCACCGTGAAGAGGCTCGACATCAGGAACTCGTCGTCGAGGCGTGCCTCGTAGACGTCGACCTGCAGCGAGGGTTCGCGCCGCCGCCGCAGGCTGATCACGCCCATGGGCGTCTGGCGGTGGTCGATCTCCTCGAACAGCACGGTGCCGGTGTCCTCCCTGGCCGGGCGAGCGGCGCCCGGGGCAGCATCGCACGGCACTGGTGAGCAGGGCACCGGTCCCCCGGGGCCAGTTGGTGAGGCGGGCGCGATCGGCTGACGCTTCCGTCAACAGGCTGCTAGGAAGGCGGCATGGTCGCCGAGCCCGCTGAGAACCCGCCCGTGGTCGACGACCTCCACACCCGCCTGCTCGAGCGGCGGGCGGTGGTGCGCACCTACGTCCGCTCGGCCGAGGTGGTCGACCACGGGCCCACGTGGGTGGTGCTGCGCACCACCGACACGGTCACGCGGCGGTTCAGCAGGTTCGCCGACGACACCGAGGCAAGCGACGAGCTACCCGCCGATGGCGACGCCATCAACGGGTCGATGCGCCTGGACCTGGTCGCCGACGGCACCGTTCGAGTCCGCTACGCCCAGGCGCCCTCGGTGGGAGCGAACCGCAACCCCATGGTGGTGGGCGAACCCCCCGCGCCGTCGTCCCCAGAGGTCGCCGTCCACCACGACCACGTCCTGCTGACCACCGGCGAGGCGAGCATCCGCGTCGCCCTCAAGCCGCTGACGATCTCGGTGACCACCCCCGACCGGGGCGAGGTCGCGCTCATCGGCGGGCGCGAGAAGAACCAGTGGAACCTCTGGGACAGCTGGAACACCGGGATCTGCCGCACCGCCGCCGGCGACCCGCTGGCCGTGGAGTGCTTCGCCCTGCGACCCCAGGAGGCCATCTACGGCTTCGGCGAGCAGTTCCTGGCCCTCGACAAGGTGGGCCAGACCATCGACGTGAACATGGTGGAGGCCACGGGGACCACCACCCCGCGCAGCTACAAGAACATCCCCTTCTTCGTGTCGACGAGCGGCTACGGCGTGTTCCTCAACCACTCGTGCCGCATGACCGCCTGGGTGGGGAGCATGGCGGCGGCCGACGTGCAGGTCGCCCTGGAGGACGACTTCCTCGACTACTACGTGCTCCTCGGCGACATCGGCGAGGTCCTCTCCGCCTACACCGACCTGACGGGCAAGAGCCACGTGCCGCCGGCGTGGAGCTTCGGGTGGTGGCAGAGCAAGATCTCCTACCGCTCGGCCGAGGAGACCCTCGAGGTGATCCATCGCATGCGCGAGGAGGGCCACCCGGTCGACGTGCTCCACCTCGACACCCACTGGTTCCGCGAGGACTGGCGCTGCGACCTCGAGTTCGACCCCGAACGCTTCCCCGACCCGGCCGGCTACCTGGCCGAGCTGGCGGCACTCGGCGTCAAGGTCTGCCTCTGGCAGCTCCCGTACATCCCCGAGGGGAGCCGGCTGTTCGACGAGCTGGCCGCCGCCGGTGGCTTCGTGCGCAACGCCGACGGGGGCATCTACGACATCGGCATCTGCTACACCCCCGGCTGGACGGGCGGCGTGGTCGGCTGCATCGACTTCACCAACCCGGAGGGCGTGCGAGTCTACCAGGAGCACCTGCGCCGGCTCTTCGCACTCGGTGCTCGGGCCATCAAGGTCGACTTCGGCGAGCAGGCGCCCCTCGACGGCGTGTACCACGACGGCACGCCCGGCCACCGCGCCCACAACCTCTACCCGCTGCTCTACAACCGAGCGGTGGCCGAGGTCACGGCGGAGGCGACGGGCGACTGGATCATCTGGGCCCGATCGGCGTGGGCCGGCAGCCAGCGCTACCCGCTCCACTGGGGCGGCGACAGCAGCCCCAACTGGCACAACCTCGGACCTCAGCTGGCCGGCGGGCTGTCGCTCGGGCTGTCGGGCTTCAGCTTCTGGAGCCAGGACATCGGCGGCTTCCTCGGCGAGACGGGCGGCGACCTCCTGGTGCGGTGGGTGCAGGCGGGCGTGTTCCTCTCGCATGCCCGCATCCATGGCGTGGGCACCCGCGAGCTCCTCCGCTTCCCGCCCGAGGTGCGCGACATCTGCGCCGACTACGTGCGCCTGCGCTACCGCCTCCTCCCCTACCTCCTGGGCGCCGCCGCCGACGCGGTCGCCCGGTCGGTGCCAATGGCCCGAGCCCTGGTCGTCGACTTCCAGGACGATCCCTCGACGTGGCGCATCGCCGACCAGTGGATGCTCGGCGACTCGCTCCTCGTGGCGCCGGTGATGGACGCCTCGGGGCGACGGCGGGTGTACCTCCCGGCGGGGTCCTGGACCGATTGGTGGACCGGGGAGCGGGTGGAGGGTCGACGCTGGATCGACGTGAAGGCCCCGCTGGAGGTGCTGCCGCTGTACGTGCGCGAGGGCGGGGTGATCGCCCTCGGGCCCGAGCTGCAGCACGTCGGCGAGCGCCCCACCGCTGAGCTCCTGATCCGGATCGCGCCGTTCACCGCCGGCGGCGAGCGGACGCTGGTGGCCGTCGTCGACGGCGAGGACGTCGCCATCCGGTACCGGGCCGAGGCCGGCCGCCACACGGTGAGGGTCAGCGCGACCGGCGCGTCGGTGCGGGCGGAGGTGCTCGGCGAGGGCGCGCCCGACGTCGAGCTCGTCGAGGCCTGAAGCCGACCCAGTACCGGGAGGCGGCCGGGCACGAGCCCACTTGATGACGCTACCGTCAAGACCATGGCCGACTTCACCCAGATCAAGGTCGAGCGCGACGGGCCGGTAGCGGTCGTGACGCTCGACCGTCCGAAGCAGATGAACGCGTGGACGTGGACGATGTCCGCCGAGCTGGGCCGGGCGTTCGGCGAGCTCGACGCCGACGACTCGTGCCGGGCCATCGTGGTCACCGGAGCCGGGCGAGCCTTCTGCGCCGGGGCCGACCTGGGCGGCGGTGAGGGCACGTTCTCCGGGGGGTCCAAGGCCATCGGGACGCGCGATGATGCCGCCGACGCCCGTCGCTCCACGCCGGTCCACCAGCTGCGCACCCCGGTCATCGCCGCCATCAACGGCGCTGCCGTCGGTGCCGGGCTCACCATGACCGTCGAGTGGGACCTGCGGGTGGCGGGCGACGACGTGAAGCTGGGCTTCGTGTTCAACCGGCGGGGCGTGATGCCCGATGCCGACCTCCTGTGGCTCGTCCCCCGCCTCATCGGGGCGTCGAGGGCCATGGACCTCCTCCTCACCGGTCGCATCTTCCGTGGGCGGGAGGCCGCCGAGATGGGGCTGGTGAACCGGTCGGTTCCCGACGACCAGGTCCTCAACACCGCCATGGAGCTCGCCCGCGACATCGCGGTGAACACCGCTCCCGTCTCCGCCGCCCTCACCAAGCGCGTGCTCTGGGAGTTCCTCACGGTCTCGGAGCGAGGGCCGGCGGCCAGGCGCCAGATGGCCATGTTCGGGTGGACCGGGCGTCAGGCGGACGCCAAGGAAGGCGTGATGGCCTTCCTCGAGAAGCGCGACCCCGAGTGGAAGCTGTCCAAGACCACCGACTACCCCGACGACCTGTGAGCACCGGCGTGCGGTCCTCTCGGGCCGAGGTCGACTACGGACCGTCCGCCCGGGCCGTCGCCGCCGAGGCGCGGGCATGGCTCGAGGAGCACGCCCACGAGGCGACGAGCCACGTCGAGACGCGGGGGGTCGCGCCGAAGGGAGCCTGGACCCAGCGTCTCCGCGAGGCACGCTGGCTGTGCCTGGGTTGGCCCCCCGAGGTCGGCGGGCGCGGCCTCTCGGGGCTCGAGGCCGCCGCCGTCGACGCCGAGTTCACCCGAGCGGGCGTGGCCCGGCCGACCCTGGGCATGGGGGAGAGCCTGGTCGGTCCGGCGATCATCGTCCACGGCACCGAGGAGCAGAAGGCCCACTTCCTCCCCCGGATCCTCGACGGCACCGACCGCTACTGCCAGGGGTTCTCGGAACCCGACGCCGGCTCCGACCTCGCCAACGTGCAGACCCGCGGGGTCGTCGACGGCGACGAGGTCGTCATCACCGGTCAGAAGGTGTGGACCAGCTGGTACTGGGACGCCACCATGATCTTCACCCTCTGCCGCACCAACCCCGATGCCGCCAAGCACGACGGGATCTCCTACGTCCTCGTGCCGCTCGACCGCGGCGACGACGGCCGGCCCCGGAACGGGATCGAGCTGCGACCGCTCCGCCAGATCGGCGGGGAGGCGCACTTCGCCGAGACGTTCCTCGACGGAGCGCGGGCGCCGCTGTTCAACGTCATCGGCGGCCTCGACAACGGCTGGCGCGTCTCCAAGACGACCCTCGGCAACGAGCGCGGCGGCTCGGCAGCCACCCAGCACGTCCGCTTCGAGATCATGGTCCGCAAGCTGATCGAGGAGGCCCGCCGGCGGGGTCGGGCCGGCGACCCGGTGCTGCGCCAGCGCCTCGCGACGATGCACACCCGGGTGCAGCTCATCCGCTACGGCGGCCTCCGCACGCTGGCGTCGCTGATCGACACCGGCGACCCCGGTCCGGCGGCGTCGACCAACAAGATGCTGTGGTCGGAGCTCCACCGTGACCTCGCCGAGCTGGCCCTCGAGGTCCTCGGCGCCGACGCCACCGTGGTCGGCGAGGGCTACAAGCTGGACCGCTGGCAGGCCGACTTCTTCGGCAGTCGCGCGTCCACCATCTGGGGCGGCACCGCTGAGATCCAGCGCAACATCGTCGGCGAACGGGTCCTCGGCCTGCCCCGCGAGCCCGGCCTGAGCTGACTCGACCTCTTGTTGACGGATGCGTCAGCAGCGGTACCCTCCTCTCATGGCCGTCCCCAGCCGCCCCCCCAACCGGGGGTCCCGCCTCCCACGGGAGCGGCGCCGGGAGCAGCTGCTCGACGTGACGGCCGAGCTCGTGCTCCGAGGCGGTGTCGAGGCCGTCACCATGGAAGGCGTCGCCGCCGCTGCCGGCGTGAGCAAGGGACTCGGCTACGCCTACTTCGCCAACCGGGCGGAGCTGCTCCAGGCTCTGCTCGACCGGGAGCGCGCTGGGCTGCAGGCCCGGGTGGCCGCCGCCCTCGAGACCGCCACCACCTTCGAGGACCGGATCCGTGCCACCACGGCGGGGTGGTTCGACACCGTGGAGGAGCACGGCGCGCTGCTGGGTGCACTGCTCCAGGCCATCCGCGTCGACGGCCTGCAGGCGACCCGCGACGCCTACTACCGCCAGATCGAGGACTTCTACGGGGGGCTGGCAGCAGAGGAGTTCGGGATCCCGCAAGAGGAGGCCGTGACCGCGGCCGCCATCTTCATCAGCGGCCTCAACGGCGTCGTCGACCGCTGGACCGTCGCCGGGCGCCCGCGCGCCGAGGTCGAGGAGACCTACATCACCGCCGTCATGGGCGCGGTGCGGGCCCTGGCCGAGGCGCACGCGCCGGCCCGGCGCTGACCCCGTTGCCCGAGCAGCCGCCGCGCGTCAGGCGGTGCGGCGAGCGCCGTCGACCGCCTCCAACCGCCAGCCCTCCGTGAGCGCGCCCGGCTCGCAGAGCGCCACGGCGCACCCCCCGAAGCCCGCTCCGGTGAGGCGGGCGCCGAACACCCCGGGCGTGCCACGGAGGCGCTCGACCAGCGCGTCGAGCGCCGGGGTGGAGACCTCGAAGTCGTCCCGAAGCGAGGCGTGGCTCTCGTCCATGAGGGCGCCCACCCCGATGGCGTCACCCTGGGCGAGGGCGACCGCCGCGGCTCGCACGCGCCCGTTCTCCGAGATCACGTGACGGGCCCGTCGACGGACGACGGGGTCGTCGAGGTCGTCGAGGTCAGCGAGGCTCGCGTCGCGCAGCGGGCCGATGACCGCGACCGCCCCTTCGCACGCGGCACGGCGCTCGGCGTAGGCGGAGCCGGCGAGGGTCCGGGGCTGGCCCGAGTGGACGGCGACCACCTCGAGCCCGTCGGGGACGGGAACGGGGCTGACCTCGAGGGTGGTGCAGTCGATCAGCAGGGCGTGGCCCGCCACCCCAGCGGCCGAGGTGAGCTGGTCCATCACCCCGCACGGCACCCCCGACGCGCGCTGCTCGGCACGCTGGCAGGCGAGGGCCAGCTCGAGGGGTGTGCCGACGAAGCCGAGGGCGAGGGCCACGGCCACCTCCAGGGCAGCACTCGACGACAGGCCGGCGCCGACCGGCAGGGTGGTCGTGACGGTCCCGGTTGCCCCCACGGAGGGGCGGACCTCGGCCACCACGCCGGCGACGTAGCGCCCCCACCGAGGCTCGACCGCTGCCGGGTCGCCGGGGTCGAGCGGGACCACCACCGGCTCGGGCTCGTCGGCCGAGTCGAGGCGGACCTCGTCGCCACCCACATCGACCTCCACGGTCGTGCCGAGCTGGACGGCCATGGGCAGGACCAGACCCCCCGTGTAGTCGGTGTGGTCCCCGATGAGGTTGACCCGCCCGGGTGCGAACGCACGCACCATCAGGCGTCCCGCAGCTCGGCCGCCGCGTCCTCCGGCACGACCGGGTTGAAGAACACGCCGCTGCCGAGCTCTCCTGCCGCCACGAAGCGCGGCGTGGCCGGCTTGCGCAGGAGCGGCGCGACGTGGGCGTGGAGGTGGGCGGTCGACCAGTCACCCCCGTCGGCGGGACGCTGGTGCCACCACCACATCGTCGGCATGGGTTCGGCGAACAGCCGGTCCAGGCGCCCGAACACGTCGACGAGCAGCGCGGCGAGCTCACCATGGGAGGGCGCGGCGGCCGGCAGGTCGGCCACGTGGTCGTCAGGCGCGAGCACCAGGCCGTAGGGCCACGTGGCCGCGTTCGGGACCCACGCCCGCCACCCGCCCGCCGACGCCACCAGCCGCTCCCCCGGGTCCTCGTCACAGAGCGCGCAGGTGTCGCTGGCGAGCTCCCGCAGCGCGGCGGGGGGCACCTCGTCGAAGGCGTAGATCTGACCGTGGGGGTGCGAGATGGTCGCGCCCACCTCCGGCCCGCGGTTCTCGAAGATCAGGACGTAGTCGACGTCGTCACGGGCGCCGAGCGCCGCCGTGCGCTCTGCCCACAGCGCCACCAGGCGCTCCACGCGATCGGGCGGCAGCGAGGCGATGGTGGCGTCGTGCTCGGGGGCGTAGAGGACGACCTCGGCCCGACCTCCCGGCAGCGGTGGCCAGCGGTTGGGGAACCACCGCACGTCGTAGGGCTCGGGGGCCTCGATCCCGCCGGGACAGAACGGGCAGGACTCGACGGGGAGGTTCGGGCGCGACTGACGGCCACCCACGATCACGGACTGCTCGCCGGTCAGCGGGTCCAGTCGCTCCATCGGTCCGTGGCCCACGCCGCGCGCAAGGCTGCTGTCGGCGGGGGCGTGATCGTCCATGCCGGTACGGTAAGGCGTCGCCCCGTTGTCCGGTGGCGTCGGGCCGGCCACAAACACGTGGGTTGACCCTCACCCATCGCTCCGCATCGCGGAGCATGCCAAGGGGGGACATGTCGCATGTCGGATGAGATCTACACGCTCGGCGCTTGGCGCGTACAGGAAGGCAAGCAGAACGAGTTCGTGGATGCGTGGAAGGCGCTCGGCCGTCACTTTCGAAGCCTTCCGCACCCTCCGGGTGAGGGAACGCTCGTGCAAAGCGTTGACGATCCACAGCAGTTCTACTCGTTTGGTCCGTGGCGGAGCTTGGACGACATCCAGGAGATGCGAAGCCATCCTGACACGCCGAGTGAGATCGGCAAGCTGATGGACCTCTGCGAAGAGGGTCGTCCAGGCGCATACCGCGTCGTTGCCACCGCGTGAGTCGAACTGCTGCTGTGCGTCACCGACTGAGAGTGGCGAGCTCTGCTTCGACGACGTCGGGCTCGATCCAGGTGCCGTCTTCGCCGGTGTGGTCCTGGGCGACGTACATCGGCTGGTTGAACCAGCCGCGAAGAGAGGCGGCGTCCGCCAAGCGCTTCTTCGCGGCACGGGCGGCGTCGCTCGTCCCCATGACCGAGGTGCTCCGAGCTCCATCGATCGCGGGGAAGATGCCGAGCGCGAGGTGCTCCAGCGAGAACACGAGGGTGGTGTCCAGGCCGATCGCCTCCGGTGTGTCGGCGGTGCGGTCGACGGTGTTGAGCGCGACGAGGGTCACGGATCCCTCGGGTGTGAGCCCGGCACTGGCCGTCAGCACGGCGGGGTCGAGCTGCTCGAGCGTGGGGCGGTCGATGGCCAGGATCACGTCGAGGCCTTCGGCGGCAAGACCGGCGGCAAGCCTCGACCCCGCCTCGAAGGCCCGCCCGGCCTCGTCTGGGCCGGTCGCGAGGATGGCGGCGTTGGGCCCT
This sequence comes from Acidimicrobiales bacterium, assembly GCA_035512495.1. Lineage (NCBI taxonomy): Bacteria > Bacillati > Actinomycetota > Acidimicrobiia > Acidimicrobiales > Acidimicrobiales bacterium. The sequence goes on along the minus strand of DATKDW010000089.1, from coordinate 993 downwards.
GGGATCCCGGGCTCGGTGACGATGTGGGCCAGGTCGGGTTGGGAGCCGATCGCGGCTCCGGCCCGGCCGACACCGATGCATGCCACGTCGTGCTCGGTGCGCCCGAGCCGGTAGAGGAGCTCGAGGGTGACGACCACGTGTCCGGTGCCGGCGGGGCCGGTCATCTCGATCGTGCCACCCCGCCGGATCGGGGACATCGTGTCGATCACCTTCAAGCCCGTCACGGTGGGCTCGTCTGCCGGTGCGCGCAGCGGTGCGGCGGCGGGTACGTCGAGGTCGGCGTCGTGCACGGCGCCGAGGTAGTTGCGGTAGTCGGTCATGGGTTGCTCCTTGGGGTTGAGGTGTTCGAGTTGGGGGCGGAGGCGGCGGCGAGCATCGTGGAGGCGTTTGCGAACGGCTCCGGAGCTGACGCCGAGCAGCTCGGCCAGCTCGTCGTTCGTCCACCCGACCAGGTAGCGGAGCTCGAGGAGACGGCGGTCCTGGTGCCGGGCGGACGTCAGTGCCAACCGGACGACCGCCGACACTTCGCTTCGTGCCAGATGGTCAGCCGGATCGGCGCCAGGTGCGGCCGGCTCCACCACTGCATCGAGGGTGACCTCGGTGGAGTCGGCGCGTTGTCGGCTGGCCTGCTTGCGAACGATCAGTCGAAGCCACGACGGGAACGCTGCTGCGGTGTGCAGCTCCGGGAGCTTCTGGAGGGCGGCGGCGTAGCTCTCCTGGACGACGTCGTCGATACGGTCGACATGGACGAGGCGTCTCGCGGTCGACCGCACCAACGGCTCGAACCGGCTCAGGAGAGCACTTCGTGCGCTTCCGTCGCCGGCGCGAGCTTCTTCGACGAGCGCAATCCAGTCGGGCAGATGCTCCACACCCACCAGAGTCCCAAGAACGAGTGAGTCGTTACCGCACCGTCCGGGTCATCGCGACACAGGACCGGTCACCCGTCACCGTCCCGAATCCACGATCTGGTCGGTCGACAGACGAAGGACGGAG
>DATKDW010000088.1 GCA_035512495.1 Acidimicrobiales bacterium | reverse complement strand
GGGCCTCGTCGCCGCCGAAGTAGCGCGCCGGCCCACGGGTCGGGAACGCGCACCGGCCCGGCCGGGCGACCTCGATGCGCGGCGTCAGCGCCTCCACGGCCTGCACCACCGGTTCGAAGGCCCGGGCGTCGCGGTCGGGGTCGTGGTCGAGCACCAGCAGCGACGGGGCCCGCGACTGGGCTTCGCGGCGGCGCATGTGGCGCCGGACCCCCGCAGCGCGGGCCGAGGCCGTGCACGCCACCACCCGGTTGGCGACGAACACCGCCGCCGGCGTCGCCGGGTCGACCCCTGCGGCCACCAGCGGCCAGTCCGGCGCCCAGATCGACATCGTGCGCACCGGCTCGTCGGCCGCCGGCCCGACCGGCAGGACCTTGCGGGGCAGGAGGGGGGTCATGCGATCTCGCTCCCCCGGGGTGCCCGCAACGGCACCGGCTCGGGCAGGACCTCCTCCACCGTGCCGTCGATCGAGGGCAGCCACAGCTCGGCGCGGCGCGACCGGGCCGCCTCGCGCCGTCCACCGGCCTCGACGGTGACCCGCCGGGCCCGGAGGTGGCCGTGCCCCTCCCCCAGCCCTTCCCACGCGGCGTCGACGACCCGCAGCGCCACGTCGGCGCCCTCGGGCCACAGGGCACCGGTGTCCCGGGTGCCGCCCACCTGGACGAGCACGGCACCGCGCTCGCGGGTGCGGGCCACGAGGCGGCGACCGTCGGCGGCGCGCACCGGGTGGCTGGCGTGGACGAGCACGACCTCGAAGGCGTCGACCAGCGCCGCCACCACCGACGGCCAGGCCGCAGCGTCGACCCGCTCGCCGGGCAGGAGCGGCTCGGGTTCGGCCACGAGCACCAGGCGCTCGAGGGCGATGCCCAGTTCGGCGGCGGCGAGCAGGCCGAGGGAGGGGAACCCGACCGCGGCGACCCAGGCCCCGTCGCGGGACGGGCCGGCGGCGGCGGCGAGGGCGAGCGAGGTCGCCGCCATGCCGTCCACGGACAGGGTGGACCCCCGCCGGAGGCCCCCGCCGGGGACCAGGGTCTCCAGGGCCGGCAACAGCGCCAGGCGCTGGGCCCGGGCCAGGACGGTGGGCTGCACCCGGGCCGCGACGGAGGCGAGGTCCTCGGCGCCACCGGCCATGGCGGCGCGCATCGCTCCGACGTCTCGACCCACGCCGTCAGTATCGAACACCCGTTCGGGTGCCGTCAACCGGTCTGGAAGACGAGCCGAAGGCGAGACGACCCACGGGCGCGGTGCCCTACGGCGGCGAAGCCGCCAGACCGAAGCGCGAGAGGACGTGACCTCTCCGTGCAGTCCTCAGAAGGCCTCCAGGAGCTCGACCACGCCCCGGGCGTCGAGCGCCCACCCGTCCCCGCCGAGCGCGGCCGATGTGTCGGCATCGGGCACCGCACCGCCGCCCACCAGCACAGGCACGTCCACCCGCTTCCGGAGCGCAGCGACCGTCGCCCGCACGGCGTCCTCGTTGCCCGGGGTCGTGGTACTCACCGCCACGGCCAGGAGGGGGTCGGCGTCGCCGGCGGCGTGGGCGAAGGACTCGACCGGCACGTCGGCACCGAGGTCGTGGACCTCGTAGCCCGACAGTCGCGCCACGTCGGCCACCATCCGCACTGGCAGGGCGTGGCGCTCCCCCACCACCGCGCCGGCCACGACGACACCGCGGCGCACGCCACGTCGGGTGAAGCGGCTGTCGAGCAGGGCCAGCACCTGGGTCACCACCACCGAGGCGCGGTGCTCCTCGGCCACGTCGACCACGCCCGACGCCCAGCCGACGCCGATGGCCCGCATGGCCGGCGCGACCACGTCGACGTACACGCCGACCGGGTCGGTGCCGGCGGCGAGGGAGGCCTCCACCACGTTCTTCGAACCCAGCCGGTCACCGGCCAGCAGCCGGCGTCGGAGCCGGAGCGACCAGTCGACCGATCCCCGCCCGAGCCCCGCCTCGACCGGCCCGCTCGAGCGCTCGGCGATGAACGCATCGAGGTCGGCTCGCGCCACCGCCCACGCCCGCCCCCGCCGCTGCGCCGGCAGCACGCCCAACCGCACGTAGCGGTAGGCGGTCATGTAGTGGACGTCCAGCGCGTCGGCCGCCTCCTGCAGCGTGAGGTCGCCGGCGTCGCCCACGGCTCAGTCGGCCGGTGTTGTCTCGTCGTCGGGACGGTCGGGGTCCGGCGCTTCGGCCGGCGCCTCCGCCGGGGTGTCGACCTCGCCGCCGCCCGTGGCCGCAGCCGCCTCCGGCGCCTCACGGAGCTCGGCCTCGTCCTCGGTGAGGGGCTCCTGTGCCTCCGGAGCGTCCTCGGCGGCCACCTCGGTGGTCGGCTCCTCGTCGGGCGTGCCCGGGTAGAAGCGGAACAGGTCCTCGATGATCGTCTGCATGCCGTCGCCGACCGAGCCGCCGGCGAGGTCGACGGTGATGACCGAGGAGTTCACGTGCACGCCGTCGACGCCGCCGTGCTCGAACAAGCGCCGGGCGACCCGGTCGACGGGACGGTCGAGGACGATGTCGTCCAGCGAGCG
>DATKDW010000087.1 GCA_035512495.1 Acidimicrobiales bacterium | reverse complement strand
GACCGCTGGTGGAACCCGGCCGTGGAGGACCAGGCCAGCGACCGGGCGTGGCGCATCGGCCAGGACCGCCCCGTGCAGGTCCACCGCATGATCTGCGAGGGCACGCTCGAGGAGCGCATCGCCACCCTGCTCGAGGCCAAGCGGGGCCTGGCCGAGTCGGTGGTGGGAGGCGGCGAGTCATGGGTCTCCGAGCTCTCCGACGACGAGCTGGCCGATCTGGTCGAGCTCGGCGGCGGTCTCGACCTCGGGCGGTTCGAGGGCTGATGGCTCGCGACTTCGGCACGACGTGGTGGGGTGAGGCCTGGCTCGACGCGCTCGAGGGCATCGCCGGCGGTCGGGGCGGTCGCCTCGCCAGCGGCCGCCGGTGGGCCAAGGCCAACCGCGACGCCGACCTCCACATCGAGCCCGGCGGGGTCGATGCCTGGGTGCAGGCCGACCGCAACGAGCCCCACGAGGTCCACGTCGGCATCCGCGCCTTCCGCGACGACGAGTGGGACACCGTGCTCGACGCCATCGCCGCCAAGGCCGCCCACGCCGCCGCCCTGCTCGACGGCGAGCTCGACCCGGCCATCGTCCGCGACGCGGAGTCCGTGGAGGTCGACCTCCTCCCCCGGCCCCGCGACCTGCGCACGGTCTGCACCTGCGCCGACGAGGTCGACCCCTGCGAGCATGCCGCCGCCGCCTGCTACCTCCTCGCCGACGCCCTCGACGCCGACCCCTTCGTGCTGCTCCTGCTCCGGGGGCGCCGGCGCGACGAGGTGCTGGAGGAGGTGCGCCGCCGGCGGGGTGGTGCACCGGCACCGACGGCCCACGAGGCGGAGGTCGCCGTACCGGTCGGCATGGACCCGGCGGAGGCGTGGAGCCGCGAGCTGCTGGCTCTGCCCCTCGTGCCCCTCGTGGCCAACGCTCCGAGCCGACCGGCGGCGTGGCCGAGCGACCCGCCGGCGCACGCCCCCTTCGACGGGCCCGGCCTGCGGGCCCTCGTCGCCGACGCCGCCCGCCGGGCCTGGGAGCTGTGCGCCGGCACGGTCGACACCGGCCTCGAGCTCGACGAGCGCGCCGACCTGGCCCGCCGGGTCGTCGGCGCGCCGCCCGTCGTGAAGCAGCGCCTCGCCGCGCACAGTGGTGTGGCGCCGGTGGACCTCGAGGTGCTCGCCGCCGCCTGGCAGTTCGGCGGCGCCGCCGGGGTGCGAGCCCACGACGAACCTCGCTGGAACCCGCCGCCCCTCGAGATGGCCCGGGCCCGCGACCTGGTGATCGATGCCGGGATGCCGGTCCGCCGCGTCCACGTGTCCGGCAACCGGGTCACGGGCGAGGGTCGCTTGCAGCTGCGGCGCAGCCGGGACGGCCGGTGGTACCTGTTCACCAAGTCGACCGGGCGATGGGCGATGGCGGCGCCGCCAGAAGACGACGTCGACGACCTCCTCGACCTGACCTCCTAGGCAGAACCCGGACCTCCGGGGAGGAACGCGGCCCTCCGTGTCGAAGTGTCACAGCAGGGAACAAAACACCGCGTGCATCTGCGCGACACGTCGGGCGTGGGGAGTCACCGCTTGCTCAGGATCCACATCGGGCGCCGAGGCCTCTGCCTGGCCGCTCTCGCACTGCTGGCACCGCTGCAGCTCGTGGCCGTGGTGACCACCGCCGACGCCGATCCCGCACCTTCCCCCTCCTCAGCCGTCCATGCCGACCGGCCGTCAGCACCCGCGTTGGTCGCCGCGAGGATCCGGGCGGCCGAGTCCGCCGGACCCGCTCCGGCCGCATCGTTCGCGGCCCTGTCCACGCCAGCCGAGACGCCCCAGCTGGTGACCGAGCCCGATGTGGTCCCCGACACCCCCGCACCGGCGCCCGCCCCGGCGGCAACCCGGGCGATCACCTTCGCCGACCGGTTCCCCGCCCAGGCCGCCGCTGTCCAGGACCTCTCCCGGCCCGCCACGACCCGCTGGGCGGTGCTCATCGGGATCAACGAGCACCGCGGCACCGTGGCCGACAACATCGGGTCCCGCCAGGACGCCGAGGATCTCCGGGACCACCTGCTGGCGAGCGGGTGGCGGGACGACCACATCCTGCTGCTCACCGACCGGGATGCGACCCGAGCCAACATCGTCGACGGGATCGCCTGGCTGGCGGAGCGGACCGACCAGGACTCGATCGGTGTCTTCCACTACTCCGGGCACTCGAAGAAGTGGTCTCGCGACGTCGACGGTGACGGTGAGCCGGACATCGGTCTGTGGCCGCACGACGACCGTTACGTCGTGGACTCCGAGCTGGTGCGGCTCCTCGACGCGGTCCAGCCCCGCGCCCTGTGGATCAGCTTCGCCACCTGCAACGCCGCCGCCATGGCCGACCCCGGGATGGCCCAGCCGGGTCGAGTGCTCACCTTCTCGTCCGGGGCGCCCCAGAAGTCCTACGAGAACCCGGCCTGGGGCAACTCGGTCTGGGGCTGGTTCATGATCGAACAGGCCTTCGCCGCCGGCCTGGCCGACGCCGACCGCGACGGTCGGGTCACGGTCCAGGAGGCCTTCGAGTGGGGCCGCCCCCGGGCCAGGGACACCACGATCAGGCAGCGCTACGGACCCCAGGACGCCGTGATCGTCGACCAGGTTCCGGGCGGGTTCGACCTGCTCGTCCCCGGTGCACCCCGGCCCGAGCCGAAGGTGTCCGAGCCCAGTGGCTCGACGCCGGAGCAGCCCCGACAGCCTGCGCCGGACGAGGACCAGCAGTCCCCGCCCCCGCGCGAGCGGAACGAGGAGAACCACGGCAACCGGATCTGCCTGCTCTGCGGCGACCGGTGACCGCCCGGCGTCAGACGCCGAGCATGCGGGCGCAGTTGCCCTGGTAGAACGCGTCGCGAGCGGCCGGTGACACGCCGTCCATCGTCTCCTCGAACCGCTGGATCGGGTCCTTGGTGCCCTCGGGGTGCGGGTAGTCGCTCGAGAAGAGGAACAGGTCCTCGCCGCACTGCTCGATCATCCAGCCCACGGGCTCGCGCGGGAACGGGGTGAAGAACAGGTTCCGGTGCACGTACTCCGACGCCGCCATCGGCAGGTCTCGCATCGCCGGCTCGCCCCGACCGAAGGTGGCCTGGCACAGGTCGAGGCGGCGCAGCCACGGGACCACCCACATGGCTCCCTGCTCGATGCAGCCGCCCATCAGCCCGGGGTGGGCCTCGAAGATCCCGTCCAGGACCATGGCCGACAGGAACTGCTCGGGCTGCTGGTGGATGACCATGTAGTCCTTGCCGCGGAGGTTCTCGCCGCCGCCGAGGAAGTCCGACACGGGCCGACCGTTGTCGTGGAACGCCGGCTTCAGGGTGCGTCCCCCGCCCCCGATGTGGATCAGGAAGGGCACGCCGCGCTCCTCGAGCGTGGCCCAGAGCGCGTCGTGGTCGGGATGGGTCGGGCTGACGCCCGTGCCGGGGTGGGACGGCACCATCACCGCGCCGGCGCCGTCGTCGAGGGCCTCCACCGTGAGGGCGAGCGTGTCGGCGGGATCGATCCACGGGACCGAGGCCACGGAGATGAGGCGGTCGTCGTCGGCGCAGAACGCCTGCATCGCGCGGTTCAGCGCCCGGGTGCCGCCCATCACCAGCTCGAGGTCATCGCCCAGGAACTGGGTGGCAGCGAAGGTCGGGAACACGAGCTGGGCCCGGAACCCCAGGAGGTCGAGCGACCGGCTGCGCTCCGCCTTGTCGAAGGCCCCGAGGGCATGCCAACCCTTCGCCGTGAGGATCTGCTCCTCGAGCTCAGCGGCGACCGTGGAGTCGCCGGCTCGACGCTCGGCGTCCGCGATGGCCTTGTCGGCCAGCGCCCCGGCCCCGCCGAGGTACAGCGGGCGGATGCGGTCGCGCACCGCCGGGTCGGCGTGGGCCTCGAGCCAGCCGGGCAGCTCCATCACGTGGCTGTCGGCGTCGAGGATGTCGGTCGGCCCCGCATAGGGCGCGTCGACGGTCGGAGCAGTGGCGGTCATGGTCCCCCCGGGCACGATCGGCTTCGTGGTGGGCGTGAGCGTAGGTCGCCTGCCCGCTACAGCGCGTCGAGGAGGCGCTCGATGTGCCGGTTGACCTCGGCCGGGTGCGTGAGGTTCGAGGCGTGCGCCGCGCCCTCGATCGGCACCAGGTCCCGGCAGTCGGCGAGGCCGGCCCGCAGGAGCTCGGCCTTCTCGATCGGGATGGCCGTGTCGGCCGTGCCGTGGACGATGAGGGCGGGGCAGGTGATCTCGTCCAGGCGGTCGGTGATGTCGTCACGGTCGAGCAGCGCGCCGCCGGGCTCGACGATGCGGGCGGGGTCGTCGGCCATCCACTTGGCCTTCCAGACCGGCTCCAGGTCCGGGTCGTCGATGATGAGGCCGCCGACGATGTCGAACACGGCGCTGCGGGTCTCCTGGTCGTCACCGGACAGCGCCTCGAGCATGCCCCGGTAC
>DATKDW010000086.1 GCA_035512495.1 Acidimicrobiales bacterium | reverse complement strand
CATGTCGAGCTCGACGACCTCGGCCACCCGAAGATCACGTAGCGACTGCGATGCCGTCGTCACCGCCGCTGCGGCCGCCTTCTCCCATGACTCCGTACTCGTCCCGATGAGCTCGACGACGGTGTACACGCTCTCTGCCATGACAGCCCCTTCTCTCGTTTTGGCTGCACGCTAGGCGCGGCGTGCCGTCGATGTCTTGAGACACGGCACGTCCCAACAAGGGGCTTGTCACCCAGGTGTGCAGCTCATCCCTGGTTGGTCCAGTCGAACTCGTAGTAGATCCAGTTGCTGTTCTCGAACGACATGCTGATGCCTTCGGCTTCGACGTTGAAGCTTCCCTGGCCACAGTCGCCCTTCTTCCAGATGAACCCCTGGTCGAGCACGATCGAGACGCCGTGTGGTTCGTCGGTGACGGGGTTCTTCAAGGTCGCCCCTTTTGCTTCACCCACCCCCGGGATCGAGAAGCCGCTGTTGATGCCATCGTCGGTGATGTTCACCGGAGCCCGGACGACTCCGGCCACCTCGAAGGTTGTGCCGAGGATCTCCCAGGGCATGCCGCCGAGCTCACCGGTGAAGATCTGGGCCATGGCCCCGAGCTGCTCCTCGGAAACCTCGGGCGGCACCACGAAGATCGCCTTGCCGCCACCGTCGTGAATGGCGCTCGGCCAGTCGAGGATGGCGACGGCGTCGATCCCGGACAGGTCGATCTCGCCGCAGTTGCCCTCGCTGACCCGGGTGGCCACGGCGGCCTTGCAGCTGCCATCAGCAGAGGTGGGGAAGCCGGAGAAGTTGCACGTGCAACCGGGCTGGCAGTTGCAGAACTCGTAGCCTTTGCCCTTCAGTCTCCACTCGGTCTTCGTCTCGGTGGTCGTCATCGGTTTCCTTTCATGTCAGTGAACTGATCCATTGCGGGTGCAGAAGGAGCCCTGTGCCGAGAACGGCGAAGGCGCCCGCTCCGATGGTGGCCACTCGCTCTCCCCAGGCGGCGTTCTTCTCCAAGAAGATGAGCCCGGCAAGGACGGCCATCCAGGCCAGGCTCATGGTGCCCATCGCCACGAGGACGGCCATCAGCGCCCAGCAGCACCCCAGGCAGAACAAGCCATGGGCTGCACCCATTCGGAACGCGCCGAGCCGCCGCCTGGCCTTCCCACCGTGCTCCATGAAGAACGACAACGGTGACCGACAGTGCCGAAGGCAGACAGACTTCAGTGGCGTGAGCTGCCAGGCGGCCGCCGCCAACAAGACGATCGCAGCCAGACGGCCCGCAGAGGTCGCGCCGTCGGCGAGAGGCGCTTTGAGCGCCCGCCACGCGACGTAAGCAGGGACCCCCACCAGGCCCCAGACGACGAGATACGCGGCGACGAAGAATGGCAACGGAGCCACCCGGCCGCGAGCAGCGGCAAGCGCATACAACCGGACCACCGGTGAGATCGCCGGGAACATCATCGCGGCCATCATCGCCACCCAGGCGACAACGAATGCAGCGAAGGTCACCGAATGCCCGGCCATCGACGTTGCGCTCATGTCACCCATGGGGTCCATGCCGGCGGAGGCCACCCCACTCATCTCACCGGCCATCCGCACGCTCCACCACCAGCCTGCAGCAGCGAGAACCACCAACACCGCTGGGATGCCGAGACGCGCTCGCCTGTCCCTCAGCCCTCCGCCGGCCGTGACATCGGTGGGATCGAGAGCCACCTCTGGCCCCTCTCGGCGTCGAGAAATCTATCCCCATCGGTCCTCCGGTTGGAGGTGTGGGCTCATGATCAGCGCATCCGGTTGGGAGTGTCAACCCCGGACAGGAAGATCTGGCGCAGGCTCGCTGCGCACACAACGACTCGGGCCGACGCCAGGCGAGGTGTGCTGTCCGGGTCACCAGCGAGGTGGGCCTTCAATCGCTCCCTCTCCGTCGCATCCGCACGGCCACGGCCAGTGCTGCCACGGCGGCGGTTCCCACCAAACCGAACTTCCATGGCCCAGCGCCGCCGCCGTCGGTTGGCGGGACCGAGGTTGCGGTGCCCACCGGTGGCGGCGCCTCCGGGACCTCCTCCGCTCTGGCGCCCATGGCGCCATCGGCTTCCACCAGAGCCGGCGTCCCCCGCTCGACGGCCCACGACGCGGCATGCACCTCCTCGGCGTCGGGCTCGTCGACGTCGGTGACGTGCCACCAGTCGGCCTGGGCGCCGTCGGTGGTGATGCCGAGCTCGAGATAGCCGTGGCTGCGCAGCTCGGCCCACCGGAGGTGGGGGAGCTGACCGAAGAGCGCCGCTGCCACGGCACCGGCCACTGGTGCGGCGTCGACGCCGAGCAGGCGGGCGAAGGACGGGGCGGTGATGCTCGGCGTCACGAGCTCGACGGCCACCGGGTCGGCTCCCTCGCCGCCGGGACCGGGCAGCTCGAACGCCCAGGACGAGTGCAGGTCGCCGGCGAGCACGATCGTGTCGGCCACCGCGTCCTCGGCGAGCAGTCCGACGAAGCGCTCGCGCTCGGCCTCGTAGCCGTCCCACTGGTCGGCGTTGACGATCCGGCCGCCCACGGCCACGCCGAGCTGCCGCCCGGCGGCGGCGAGGGGTTCGGGCACCGCCACGGCGAGCGGCGACACCACGACCTGACTGGCGACCACCCGCCAGGCGGCGGTGGAGCCGCGCAGCTCGTCGGCCAGCCACGCCCGCTGGGCGTCGGAGAGCATGCGCCGGTCGGGGTCGGCGACGGCGGCGTCGGCATCGGGGTGGTCGGCACCGACGGGTTCGTCGCGGTCGTCGTGGCGGGTGTCGACGAGGACGAGGTCGGCGACCCCGCCGAGGGGGAGCGAGCGCCAGATCCGCTCGGGGTCGTCGGGGTCGGGGAGGCGGACGGGGAGCCACTCCAGCCAGGCCCGCATGGCGGCCGCCCGACGCTCGCCCCAGGGCCCCTGTCGGGAGGGGTCGTGGGCCTCGGCGCCGTCCCGCCAGGCGTTCCCCGCCACCTCGTGGTCGTCCCACGTGGCGGCCACCGGCACGCGCCGATGGAGCTCGAGGAGGGCGGGGTCGCTGCGCTGCTGAGCGTGGCGGGCCCGGTACTCCTCCAGGGTGACGGGGTCGGCCGCCGGCTGGTGCGTCCGCACCGAAGCACCGGACGAAGTCTCGTAGAGGTAGTCGCCGAGGTGCACCACCAGGTCGGGGTCGCGCTCGGTGAGGCGGGCGTAGGCGGCGAAGTGACCGGCCACGTAGGACGCGCACGACACCACACCGAGGCGCACCTCTCCAGCGTCGCCGGGTCCGCGGGCGGTGCGGGTGCGCCCCACCGGTGACGCGGTCGACCCCGCCTCGAACCGGTAGAAGTAGATGGTGCCCGGCGCCAGCCCGGCGGCGTCGACCCGGGCCGTCCAGTCGGTCTCGGCGTCGGAGTTGGCGGTGCCCTCGGCGACGACGTGGACGAGGTCGGGGTCGGTGGCCACCAGCCAGCGCAGGTCTACCGGCGCGCCGTCCAACGCCACCGCGCGGGTCCAGAGGATCACCCGGTCGGCCAGGGGGTCGCCGCTGGCCACCCCGTGGGTGAAGGTCACGGGGCCCTCCTGTGCCGGGGCTGCCCGGGCACCTCGACCGGTCACCGCGGCCCCGGCGGCCACCGCGCCGCCGAGGAACCGCCTCCGGCTCACCGCCGTCACGGAGCCACCGTCACCGGGCGGTGCCGACCGCCGACGTCACACCGAGGAGCGGAGCCCGGCGAGACGGTCGATGGCCTCCTCGGCCTCGGCCACGATGCGGTGCACCAGCTCGGCGGCGGGCACCAGCTCGTCGATGGCGCCGACCCCCTGGCCGCACGGGAAGAACTCGCGCTCGGGGTCCACGTCGGAGGTGGCTTCGTCGCCGCCGAGGTGGAACACGCCGTCGCCCATGGCCCGACCGGCCTGGGCCGGGAAGGGCTGGAGCTCGTCGGCGTGCTCTTCGAAGTACTGGGTGTAGCTGTTGCGGACCACCCGGCAGGTCTTGCCGGTGTAGGCGCGGGAGACGACCGTGCCGTCCTCTTGGAGGTCGAGGAGTGTGTCCTTGTAGCCGACCACGGCCCGCGCCTCGGGGGTGGCGATGAAGCGGGTGCCGATCCAGACCCCCGCGGCACCCAGGCTCAGTGCGGCGGCCAGGCCGCGGCCGTCGACGATGCCGCCTGCGGCGACGACGGGCACCTGATCTCCCACGGCGTCGACGATCTGGGGGACCAGGGGCATCGTCGCGATCTGTCCGGTGTGGCCACCGGCTTCGGTCCCCTGGGCGACGACGAGGTCGCACCCGGCCTCGACGGCGGCGATGGCGTGGCGGACCTTGCCGCACATGTTCATGACGATCAAGTTGTTGCGGTGGCACAGGTCGACCACGTCGCGCGGCACGCCGAGACCGGCGACGAAGACCTGGGCGCCACCCTCGATGATCGCCTCCACATTGGCGACCATGTCGCCCGGCGACGCCGTCAGGAGGTCGACGCCGAAGGGCTTGTCGGTGGCGGCGCGGACCCGCGCCATCTCCTCGATCATCTCCTCCCGTCTCATGGTCGAGGCGCCGAGGCAGCCGAAGCCGCCGGCCTCGGAGACGGCGGCGACGAGGGCGGAGTACGAGACCCCGCCCATGCCGGCGAGCATCACCGGGTGCTCGATCTGGAGGATGTCGGTCAGGCGGGTGCGCATCGGGGCTCCATGTGGTGGCGGACGCGGCGATCGTACCGCCGCCTCGTGCCCCGCCCCGCTCCCCCTGCCCGTCAGACCCCGGCGGTGGGTGTCCGGTTGCGCAGGACGTCGTTGAGGAAGCCGAGGAGGACCTGCACGTCGAACGGCTTGGTGAGGTAGTGGTCGGCGCCCGCCTGCCACCCCTGGAGGCGCTCCTCATCGCTGGCCCGGGCCGAGAGGACGACCACCGGGATGTGGCGGGTGCGGGGGTCGGCCTTCAGCTCGGCCACGGCGGTGAGGCCGTCGCAGTCGGGCATCATCACATCGAGCACGATCACGTCGGGTTTGGTGGCGAGGGCCTGGGTCACTGCGTCGAAGCCGTCGGCGGCAACCACCACCTCGGCGCCCTCCGCTTCCAGGTTCACCGTCATGATGAGCCGGATCACAGGGTCGTCGTCGACCACCAGCACGCGTCGCGTGCGCCGGGTGATCGCCTCATCGGTGGTGATGGTCATGTGCCTGCCTCTGCGTGCTCGGGCGACGGCGCGGGAGTGCCGGCGCGCTGACTGTTCTGGGAGTTGTCGTGGTGGGGCGGCGCGTCGGGCGCCTCGCCCACGGGGTGGAGGGGGAGGGTCAGGGTGAACAGCCCGCCGCCCGCCGGTCGCTCGCCGGCCGTGAGGGTGCCTCCGAGGAGGCCCACGAGCTGCCGGCAGAGGTGGAGCCCGAGCCCCGTGCCTCCCCGCGCCCTCGTCGAGGACTGGTCGAGCTGCACGAAGCGCTCGAAGATGCGCTCGCGGTCCTCGGGGCGCACCCCGGGCCCGCGGTCGGCGACGGTGATGACGACGCTCTCGTCGTCGAGGCCGGCATGGACGTCGATGTGCCCCTCGGGCGCGTACTTGAGGGCGTTCTCGACGAGGTTGGTGAGCACCCGGTGGAGCTTGGGCTCATCGGTGAGCAGGGTGGTCATGCCGGGGTCGACGCTGACCCGCAGCCGCTCGCTGGCCGCGATGCCGAACGTGGCGGTGACGCCGGCGAGCATGTCGGAGAGGGGGATGTGGCGCAGGTCGACGGTCATGGAGCGGTGCTCGGCGGCGGCGACGAGCAGCAGGTCGTCGATGAGCAGGCGCAGGCGCTGGCCCTGGGCGATGGCGTCGCTCAGCAGCTGGTCGCGGTCGCGGGGGTGGAGCCGGTCGCCGAGGCGGTGGACGGTCTGCACGGCGCCGAGGGTGGTGGTGAGGGGGGTGCGCAGCTCATGCGAGACGGCGGCCACGAACTCTGCCTTCTGGCGGTTCAGGTCCAGCTGGTGGCGGTAGGCGGCGTCGACCTCGTCGTAGAGGAGGGCGTTGGCAACACCGAGGGCGGTGTGCCCGGCGAAGGCGCTGAGGACCTCGACCCGCATGTCGCTCTGGTCGTCGGCGCCGATCTCTCTGAGGACGGCCAGGATCACCTTGGCGGCGGCATCGGGCCCGGCGGAGGCGGTGACGACGTCGGTGGCGGAGGGGAGGGCGGTGCGGGTGGCGTTGCTGGGCAGCCGGTGGTCGTCGCCGTGGTCGCGGTGTCCCTCGTGCTCGACCAGGGCGTCGACCAGCAGTTGCTCCGCGGGGCGGGCGCCGTCGTCGTCGACGACCATGCCCGACCAGCGTCCGTCGGCGTTGGGCGCGCAGCACACGCCGACGGCGCCCGTCACGAGCTGGCGGGCCTCGTCCGCGTGGGCGGCGAGGACCTCCTCGAAGCCCGCCAGTCGGCTGGTCCGCGTCGAGGCGGCGTACAGGCGCTCGAAGCGGAGGCGCTCCGCCCGGTGGGCGGCCATGCGCCTCGACTCGACGACCGTCATGACCAGCAGGGGCAGCACCAGCACCGGCGCGACGGGGTGCACCCCGGCGAGGGCCACGACGGTGACCCCGAGCGAGGTGGAGGCGGAGGTCGTGAAGGCGTAGGTCGGGACCGTGGCGAGGAATGCCTCGTCGAGCTGTTCGGCGACGGTGAGGACGAACGAGGTGGAGGCGAGGTTCACGATCGCGTAGCCCACGGCGGCAGCGAGGGCCGCCAGCCACGCGGCGGGGTCGAGGGCGCCCGGGGCGCCGTCGACCAGAACGGAGAACAGCATGGCGGCGACGGCTGCCGCGCTGGCGCTCTGCGCGGTGTTGTAGGAGGCCTTGAGCGGGCGCTGCCGTGACACGGCGCAGCGGAGCGCCTCGCCGAGGGTGGCCGCGACGATCACCCCGACCGGGCCGGTGGCGAACAGCGCCACCACCACGACGGCCTCGTCGAGCACCACGGTGCAGGCGCTGCGCCGGAAGTCCAGGTGCAGCGGCAGCAGGCTGGCCGCGGCGAAGGCGGCGGCCAGCGCCACGACGACGATGGGAGAGGTGGTGCGTCCCACCTCGGGCAGGAGGGCGACGCCCAGGCCGATGGCGACGACGGTGTGGGCCGCAACACCGGCAGCGACGGTCAGGCGCAGGTTCACGTCGGGGATGCTTCCCAGCTGAGCGCGCTCCAGCGGGTGCCCGACCAGCGGGTGCCCGACCAGCGGGTGCCGCTCCAACGGGTGCCGCTCCAACGGGTCCCGGACCAGCGGGTGCCGTCCCAGTCGATCCCGCTCCAGCGGGTGCCTGACCAGCGGGTTCCGGACCAGCGGGTGCCGCTCCAACGGGTGCCCTGGAACCAGCTCTCCCAGGCGTCACCGCTCCAGCGGGTGCCGGACCAGCGGGTGCCGGACCAGCGGGTGCCGGACCAACGCGTGCCGTCCCAGTGGAGGTCGCTCCAGCGGGTGCCGGCCCACGGGCCACCGGGGTCGTCGGCGGAGCCCAGGCCCAGGGCGGGGTCGGCGGGGCCGCTGATCCCAGCGCCGGGGTGGAGGGGCTCAGCGTCGAGGTCCACCAACAGGGCATTCCCGAGGTCCAGGGCACCGGCGTCGGAGCCGTCGACCGGGGTGCTCGTCGCGGTCAGCGCCCGCTTGACGGCCCACGGGGTGGCGTCGGGGTGGGCGGAGAGGTAGACGGCGGCAGCCCCGGCGGTGAGGGCGGTGGCCATCGAGGTGCCGTTTCCCCGGAGGTAGGGGCTGTCGGAGTCGGAGTCGAGCCGGGCGTCGATGGTGGACCCGGCGACCCGATGGGAGACGACACCGACGCCCGGGGCGACCAGCTCGGGCTTGCGGGCACCGTGGACGATGCCGGTCCCCGACCAGTCGGGGACCGTGGCCGTGACGTGGTCCAGGGCGCCGACGGTGATGATCCAGGGTGCCCAGCCCGGCGAGGTGACGCTGTTCGGGTCGTTGCCGGCGGAGGCGACCACAGTCAGGCCCGAGGCCCAGGCGACCTCGACGGCAGCCACGAGGGGGTCGACCGCCGCCGGCGGGGCGTCGAGGCCGAAGGAGAGGCTGAGCACGCCGATCTCGTAGGTGCCCTGGTGCTCGATGGCCCAGTCGAAGGCGGCGAGGATGCGCGACAGGCTGGTGCTGCCGTCGGCACCGGCGACCTTGATGGGGACGAGGTGGGCTCCAGGGGCCAGGCCGGTGGCGACGACCTCGCCGGCCTCACCGCCGGCGATGAGGCCGGCCATGAAGGTGCCGTGGCCGTGGAGGTCGGTGTCGGAGGCGTCATCCCCGTCGTCCTCGGCGCTGAAGTCGGGGCCGGAGCGAACGTCACCGAAGGCCGGGTTGCCGCCCTGCAGGCCGGTGTCGATGAGGGCAACGCCGACACCATCCCCGGCCTCGGGGTCGGCCCCACCGTTGACGGCCGAGAGCTGCAAGGCGGCGAGGTCGTCGTCGGTCAGCGTGCTGGTCTCGGTGGAGGTGGGCGCCACGTCGGCGTCGGGGGTGACCTCGTAGCCCGCGGCGGCGAGGCGACGTGCCGCGGTGGGCGTCAGGTCGGCGCTGACGGCGCCGAGGGACGACAGCACCTGGCCCACGTCGCCGCCCGCGGTCGTGACGGCCTCGGCCACGGCGGGAGCCGACGGTCCCCGGACGATGGATGCTGACGGGACCTCGGCGGCGGCGGCCGGGAGGAGGGCGGCGGGCGGCAGGATGAGGGCCGCCGCCAGGATGCCGGCAAGGAGACCGCGGCGTCGCCGGCGGTCCCCGATTCGAGGCAGGGTGATCACGTAGACGACTTCGGCAGTGAAATGACCACTCCTTGAGGTGAAAGACCCACGATCCGTGGGAATGACGCGCGCGGGCCATGCCGGCACCACCCGAAGGGGTCAGGTCTGCCAGGCCCCTGGCCCGGACATGCTGTGGACACCCCACCGGCTCGGGGTGGCCACCAGGGCGCGGGGGTAGTCCTCGAACAGCCAGCGGGCGAAGCTCCGCCGGGTCCAGGGGATGGCCCCGGCCACGCGGAGCGCCCACCGGACGCCCCGACGGTGGCGGATCGCCCGCACGAGCAGCCGCGACATGGCGGCGTCGGGCGCGAGCTCCCGGGCGACGGATCGCGCGTAGCGCTCGGCTGCGACCTCCGGCGCGAGGGCCCCCGCCGCCACGATGGCTTGGGCGGCTAGCGCCCCGGTCTGGAGGGCCTGGCCGATGCCCTCCCCGGTGAGGGGGTCGGTGGCGGCGGCGGCGTCGCCCACGAACAGGGCCCGGCCACCGGCCGCGCTCAGGGGGAGCCCACCGACGCGGGCCGGGATGGGCCACGCCTTGTGGCTGCCCTCGAGGCGGGCATCGGGTCCGAGGACGGCTCGGATGTGGGGGCGATCGAGCAGCGCCGGCCAGAGCGCCTTCATGTCCCTCGTCGCCACCTTCCCTCCGCGCTGGATGCCGAAGCCCACGTTGGCCCGGCCCCCGGCGAGGGGGAACGACCACGCGTAGCCGGGCAGGAGGTCGGGCTCGAACCAGACCACGAGCTCGGAGGTGGCCCGGGGACCGACGTTGGTCACGTACTGGCGGAAGGCGTGCCACTCGCCCAGGTAGCCGGCCTCGTCGGCCCCCAGCAGCTTCCGCAACGGCGACCACATGCCGTCAGCCCCGACGGCGTAGCGCGCCGCAACCGGGCCGAGGGAGCCGATGTGGAGGACGAGGTGGTCCCCTTCGAGGGCCGCGCCGGTGCAGGCCTGGCCCTCAGCGACGCGGACCCCGGCCTGGCGTGCCAGGGCCACGAGCGCGGCGTCGAGCTCGGCACGGGGCACCACGGCGGCGAAGGTCCCGTGTTCGCGCGGCAGGGGGAACCGCACCTCGTGTCCGGAGGGGCCTCGGACCACGACGTCGTCGACCGCCTGCCACGACGGTAGGGAGGAGGGGTCGAGGCCGAGCGCCTCCAGGCGGCGGAGGGCGCCGGTGGTGAGGCCATCGCCACAGCACTTGTCGCGAGGGAACACGGCCTTGTCCACCAGCAGCACGTCGCGGCCGGCCCGAGCCAGGTCGACGGCTGCGGCCACGCCGGCCGGCCCGGCACCCACCACGGCGACATCGACGGCGAGCACGGGGCGGAGGGTACGGCCGGCGTGGGCGTCAGGCGGCATTCGGCGAGGGCGGGGAGCCCGTCATCGGCAGCTCACACCTTCCTCGGGCCGGTACACGGCATGGAATCGGTCGATGCTCGGCGAACCCCCGGCGATGCGTGTCCGCGTCCGCTCGGTGGTCACCCGCGTGCAGTCCCCTGCCGGGCGCTCGGTCTGGCCGGTCTGCTCGGCGTGGAAGGTCGGTGTGCCGAAGAGGGTCACCGTGATCGAGGTGTCGGTGTAGGTCGGCCAGACCAGCACGCCGTGCTCGGTGTTGTTCTCCAGCACCAGGTCGGGCTTGGGGAACGACAGCGTCGCCTCCCGCCCGTAGGGGTAGCGGGAGAAGTAGAGGGAGTGCATCTGGTACTCGGGGATCTCGAGGCCGGCGAAGAAGGCGGCGTTGAAGGCCGTGGTGGCGAACTGCGACACGCCCCCGCCCACGGCGGTCTCCAGGACGCCGTTGCGGATCTCGCCCCCGTCGGTGAAGCCCTTCGCCCGGGTCCGCTCGCCGACGTGGCCGTTGATCGAGAACCGGTCGCCGGGCTCCATCACGAAGCCCCGCACCAGGTCGGCCATGCGCTGGATGTTCTGGTTCCTCGACTGCCCGGCGCTGTAGCGGGTCGTGAACGACCCGATGGGCTCCACGATCCCCAGCTCGCGCGCGTCGGCGGTCGTGCGACGAGGCGAGACGTCTCGCAGGGGGAGGCGGACGGTGCTCACGTTCGAGTCGTGCAGCGCGTCGACGACGCGGTCGGCGGCCACCGGCGCACAGCAGGCGGTGCCATCGCGGCCGGGGACGACGACGACCTCGCCGCCCTCGACGCGGACGGTGGCGTCGACGGCGTCCTGGCCGGCGTCTCCGAGCAGGTCTTCCAGGTCGGTGAGGATCTGGTCGCGATCGAGATCCAGGACGATGCGGGTCTCCGTGGCGACGGAGCCCACCCAGCCCCGCTGGACCTCGACGGACACCAGTGCCTCGACCTCGCCCGCCGCGACCGGCATCGGTGCCGCCGTCATCTCACGGGTTTGCTTGGCCAGCAGGCGGGCGTCGGCGTCGGGGAACCGGGGCGGGAGGGCGACGGGCTCGACCTCGAGCACGACGGGGAGGTCGCCGTTCCGCGCCGCCGAGGGCAGGGCATCGGCGACGGCGCTGCCGGAGAGGCCCCGGCCGGGCTCGCCCCGGACCACCTCGATCCTCCCGTCTCTTCCGTCGATCGAGGGCTCGATCGGCTCCGCCCTGCCGGTGGGGTCCCGCTCCTCCACAACCTCGACGACAAGTGAGCGGTCGACGCTCACCTCGACCGGGGCCCGGCGCGGCGTCACGAACGACGTCAACCAGTCCAGCGACCGGCGCAGCAGCGGCCGGTCGGCGCCGGTCGCCAGCGCTTGGTCGATGGTCGCCTCCCGGTTCAGCGATACCCCGAGGTCCGAGCCCGTGAGGCGCAGCTCGGCACCATCGCTGCGGAGCACGACCTCCGCGCCGTCGTAGCGTTCGCTCAGGCGGGTGACCACCGGCTCCAGGCCGGCCCGCGACAGCCCACCGATGGCGACACCCGCCAGCTCGGTGTTCCGGGGGACGCGGGCGTCGGCGAGCCGCTCGTCGAGGAACCAGGCGACGAACAGGAGGGCCACCACCACGACGGGCGCGGCCAGGAGCCACGGCCACAGTCTCCGAGGTGGGGCTCCTGTCGTGGCGGCGCGGCGGCGCCCGGCGGGGGCGGATGGGCGGGGGTCGGTCAGGGGTCGTCCCGAGGGCGAGGCGGGTGGGCGGCTGGTCGAGTATGCCCGTTCTGGGCGGTGGGTTGGCCTCACCCGGACCGGGCGGGGCACGATGGCCGCCAGCCACGAGGACCGAACCCAGGGGGAACCACATGCCGATCGACCCGTCCGCCGTCGGAGCCACAGCCGGGCCCGTGGAACGGTCGTGGAACTCGAAGGACGCCCTGCTCTACGCCGTCGGCGTTGGCGCGGGCACCGAGGAGCTGGCCTACACCACCGAGAACAGCCGGGGGATCGAGCAACTGGTGCTGCCGACCTTCGCCGTGATCGCCGGCGGGGGTGCGTCCGCCATGGGCCAGGTGGGAGAGATCGATTTCACCCAGCTCGTCCACGGCGAGCAGGCCTTCGAGCTGAAGCGCCCGATCCCCGTCGAGGGCACCGTCTCGACGACGTCGGAGATCACCGGCATCTACGACAAGGGGAAGGGCGCGGTGATCGTCTCCGAGGCGACCTCCACCGACACCTCCAGCGGTGAGGTCCTCTTCACCACCCGATCGTCCGTGTTCATCCGGGGTGCCGGGGGCTTCGGTGGCGAGCGAGGGCCGTCGGGGCCGCGCAACGTGCCGCCCGAGCGGGCGCCGGACCACCAGGTCACCTATCCCACCTCGCCGCACCAGGCGCTCGTCTACCGACTGTCCGGCGACCGCAACCCCCTGCACTCTGACCCCACCTTCGCCGAGATGGCCGGCTTCGACCGGCCGATCCTCCACGGCCTGTGCACCTACGGCGTGACCGGGCGCGCCCTCCTGCACGTGCTGTGCCAGAGCGAGGCGGGTCGCTTCCGGTCGATGGAGGGTCGCTTCTCGGCTCCGGTCTTCCCCGGCGACGACCTCACGGTCTCGATCTGGGACCTCGGGTCCGGCGAGGCGCTGTTCACCACCGCCACCGGCGACGGCCGCACGGTGATCGACCAGGGCCGGGTCACCTACGACTCCTGAACCTAGAAGAGCGTGAGGGTGTCGGACTCGATGCCACGCAGGTCGTCGTAGTCGACCTCGACGCAGGTGATGCCCCGGTCGGTGGCGAGCACGCGCGCCTGAGGCTTGATCTGCTGGGCGGCGAAGATGCCTCGGACGGGCCGCAGGCGGGAGTCGCGGTCGAGGCGCTCGAGGTAGCGGGTGAGCTGCTCCACCCCGTCGATGTCACCGCGACGCTTGACCTCGACGGCGACCGCGGCGCCCTCGGCGTCGCGGCACAGGAGGTCGACGGGGCCGATGTCGGTCGGGTACTCGCGCCGCACGAGGCTCAGGCCGTCGCCGAGCACCTCGGGGTTGGCCGCCAGCAGGACCTGGAGGTGGGCCTCGACGCCGTCCTTCTGGAGGCCGGGGTCGACGCCGAGGGCGTGGGTCACGTCGGTGTGGACCGACTCGAGGTGGATGGTGAGGCGCTCACCCTTGGGGCTGGTGACCACCCACCGGTCGGGCTCCTCGGAGATCCGACACGGCGGGTTCATCCAGTTGAGCGGCTTGTAGGCGCGGTCGTCGGCGTGGATGGAGATCGAGCCGTCGGCCTTCACCATCAGGAGCCGGGTGGCCGGCGGCAGGTGGGCGCTGAGGCGGCCCTCGTAGTCGACCGAGCAGGTGGCGATGACGAGTCGCATGGGTCGCCGACCCTACCGGTGGCCGGTGCGCCGGTCGGGGACGGCGCGCTGGTCAGCCCCGGCGGCGGCCGCGCCGCTCCCGGCCGGCGAGGCGCTTGCGGATGATCTCCCGCCGCTCCTGGAGGT
The DNA here is from genome assembly GCA_035512495.1 of Acidimicrobiales bacterium. Taxonomy (NCBI): domain Bacteria; kingdom Bacillati; phylum Actinomycetota; class Acidimicrobiia; order Acidimicrobiales; species Acidimicrobiales bacterium. Next base: position 7,423 of record DATKDW010000086.1, on the reverse strand, counting down.
CGCGGTAGGTGAGGCCCTCGGTCTCGGCGGGGATCCCCATGCTCGCCTTCATGCCGGCGAGGTCGACCTGGACCTCCCGGGGGTCGAGGCCGATGTCGGCGGTGAGCCGCTCGCCGTGGGTCAGGGCGAAGTGGTTGGCCACCTCGCCGATCTCGGCGAAGAGATCGAGGTCGGGGGCGAGGGAGGCGATGGCCCCGTCGAGGAAGACCATGTTCTTGATGAAGAGCATCAGCTCCTTCGGCATGCGGGCGCCGTAGCCCAGCAGCGCCTTCACGACGGTGCGCAGCTCGTTGACGAGCTCGTCGCCGGTCATGGTGATGGGGTCGACCGGCGCCTGGTCGAGCCGGAGGTCGCGGATGACCGCGTCGAGGTCGGTGTCGGGCGGGAGGGCGCCGAGGTCGACGAGTGCATCGAGCTGGGAGCGGACGTCGTTGGTGACGGCACCCATGAGCAGCCGGAGGAACGCCAGGCGGCGCACCTCGTCGAGGCGCCCCGTGATCCCGTGGTCGAGCAGGGCGGTGCGGCCGTCGGCCATCACGAAGAGGTTCCCGCCGTGGAGGTCGCCGTGGAAGATGCCGTGGAGCATGGCGCCCTCGAGGAAGCCGATCATCCCACCCCGGACCACGGCCTCGGTGTCGAGGCCGGCGTCCTTCATGCCCACCACGTCGTCGAAGGCGAACCCCGAGAGGCGCTCCATGACGAGGACCCGCCGGGTGATCAACGTGGGGTGCGGGCGGGGGACGACGAAGTGGCGCTGCCCGAGGTCGGCGAGCACCCGAGCCAGGTCGAGCATGTTCTCGGCCTCGAGGCGGAAGTCGAGCTCCTCGCTGATGGTGTCGGCGAAGAGCTCGACCAGCGCCGGGGGGTTCGCCAGCGACGCCACCGGGATGCGCCCGACCAGGGTGGGGGCGATCCACGACATGACCTGGAGGTCGCGCCGCACCAGCGATGCCACCTGCGGTCGCTGGACCTTGACCACGACCTCGGCGCCGGGAACGCCGTCGGCGGCGTCGCGCAGGGTGGCGCGGTGGACCTGGGCGATCGACGCGGCGGCGAGTGGCGTGCGGTCGAAGGAGGCGAAGACCTCGTCGATGGGGCGGCCCAGCTCCTCCACCACGACCCGCTCGACGACGTCCCAGGGCTCGGCCGGCACGCGGTCGCGGAGGTGCTTGAACTCGCCCACCAGCTCCTCCGGGAACAGGCCCTCGCCGGCGGAGATGATCTGGCCCAGCTTGATGTACGTGGGCCCGAGCGTCTCGGCCGCGGCCCGGAGCCGGCGGGAGAGCCCGGCCCGCGACGCAGCCTGTCCGGCCCGTCGCTCGCGGACGGCCCAGGTGGCGAGCGGGAGACCGAGGTGGCGGATGGTGGCGAGCAGGCGGCCGAGGGGCGGGATCCGCTGGCGACGGGTGAGCAGTGGCACCTCGGCTCGGGTGCGGGCCCGCACGCGGTCGAGGCCGGTCAGCCAGCGGAGCCGGTCGGGCTCGACCAGCCAGGGCGCGGTGTCGCTGAACGAGCCGACCGAGAGATCGGTCGGGTGGCCTCCGGTCGTCTCGGTCACGGGCCCATCTTGGTCCTGCGCCACCCCGGACCGGTAGCCCGGCAGCCTGGCTGCCGACCTCGCTACTGTGACCGCTGACACAGTCGTCAGCAGGATCGGGAAGGTCACATGAGCGAGCTCGAGCGATGGGTCACCGACAACGAGCCCAGCGAGAAGTACCCGATCTACACCCGGGCCAACGCCGGTGAGGTGTACCCGGACCCGGTCTCACCGCTGTCGGGCTCGATGGCCATCATCAACGCCGGCGAGGCCGGCTGGCGCGACACCTACGTCCGCTACGGGACCGCCGACCGCGACGAGTTCGAGGTCGACCGGCCCAACACCATCGGCTGCTTCGGTGGCTACTTCTTCCTCAACATGTCGCTCACCCGGATCTACGGGGTCCGCTTCCCGGGCCTCACGCCCGAGATGGTCGACCTCCAGTACTTCGGCGAGATGCCCGGGATCCCGTCCTACGAGAGCGAGGCTCGACCCACCGACGAGAGCCCGAAGCACACCGCCCTCCTGCAGGAGTGGCTCGAGACGTGGATCTTCGCCCGCGACGACCTCCCCGAGCTGCGCGACGACGCCCGCCAGATGGAGCGCCTCATCGCCTCCCGCCCGCCGTTCGACCAGCTCGGCGACCAGGAGCTCGTCGACCATGCCCGGTCGTTCACGCCCCTCTACCGGCGCTTGTTCTGCCGCCACATCTCGACCTCGGCGGCGTCGGGGGTGGGCACCGGCACGGTCGCCGGCGTGTGCGGCGAGCTCGGTGAGCCGGGCCTCACCATGACCCTCGTGGCGGGACTCGGCGACGTCGACTCGGCGGCACCCTCGATGGCGCTGTGGGCGCTCGGTCGCCAGGTGGCCGGGTCGGCCGCGCTCACCGCCGCGTTCGACGCGGGCCTCGACGGCCTCCTCGACCGCGTGCGGGCGGAACGGGGCGATGACGTGGCCGCGTTCCTGGCCGGTGTCGACGACTTCATCGCCCGGTTCGGCGCGCGCGGCCCGAACGAGTGGGAGCTGCGCTCCCACACCTGGGGCACCAGGCCGGCGTTGTTCCTCGCCGCCGTCGACCGCATGCGCCATGCGTCCGAGCGCCAGTCTCCGGTGGAGCAGCTGGCTTCTCGACGGATCGAGGCCGACGAGGCAGCGGCCAAGGTCATGTCGATGCTCGAGCAGACGCCCGACGAGGTGAAGATGCAGTTCCAGGCCGGCCTGCGCGCCGCCCGCCTCTTCCTGGCCGGCCGCGAGCGGAGCAAGACCAACAACATCAAGCTCGTGCACGAGATGCGACTCCCGCTCCGCGAGGTCGGCCGGCGATGGGTCGAGGCCGGGCACCTCGACAACATCGAGCAGGTCTTCATGTTCCTCGACGAGGAGCTCGACGACGTGGTCGAGGATCCCGCTGCCTGGGGAGACCTGGCCCGGACGCGCGAGCGGCAGTACCTTGAGCTGTTCGAGCTCGAGCCGCCCTTCGTGCTCGACACGCGCAACGGGATCCCGCCGCTGTCGTCCTGGGCACGCCGGGACGCCGCCGACCAGACCAGGTCCGAGGTCGGCACGACGCTCGCCGGCATCCCCGGCTGCCCCGGCACGGCCACCGGCCGGGCACGGGTGGTGCTCGACCCTTCCGACCCCACGGCCCTCGAGCCGGGCGACATCCTCGTGGCCCCGGTCACCGACCCCGCGTGGACGCCGCTGTTCGTCTCGGCGGGCGCGGTGGTCGTCGACGTGGGCGCCCAGATCACCCACGCGGTGATCGTCAGCCGCGAGCTCGGCATCCCCTGCGTCGTCTCGGTCACCGGCGCCACCCACAAGATCCCCGATGGTGCCCTCATCACCGTCGACGGCACCGCCGGCACCGTGACCATCGACGAGCTCCCGTAGGGGTGGCTGAGTCTCGCCGGTGGGAGCCCGGGGAGATCATCGTGCGACGGGAGGTCCTCGGGCTCAGCCCCATCGAGGAGGCGGGATCGCCGCCGTCGTTCGCCGGCACGTCGTGGTTCGCCTGCCCCGTGCACGTGGTGGAGGACTCCGAAGAGCAGCTGGTGACCTTCATCTCCCCGGGCGCCGAGTTCGCCTTCCCCGACGGCGACTGGCCGACCCCGGACGGGCGCCACCCGTGGGGGGGTCGGTCGGCGTGGGTCGGGCACGGCTGCCTCATGGTCCAGCGTCCGGGGGAGCACCACGCGATCTGGCACCTGTGGGAGGGGCCCGACCGTTCGCTGGCGTGCTGGTACGTCAACCTGCAGACCGCCTTCCGTCGCACCGCGCTCGGCTACGACACCCAGGATCTCGAGCTGGACATCGTCGTCCTGCCCGACGGCACCTGGTCGTTCAAGGACCTCGAGGTGTTGGACGACCGGGTGGCGGAGGGCCGCTACTCGGGCGAGCTCGTCGAGTGGGTGGTGGCGCTCGGCAACCAGCTCGGCGCGCGCCTCGACGCCGGCGAGCGGTGGTGGGACCCGACGTGGGCCAGCTGGACACCGGACCCGGCATGGGCGGATGCCCCGCTTCCGGAGGGTTGGGCGACGGGTGGCTGACGGTCCCACGGTGCAGAACCCGCCGACGCAGTACGCCACGGAGGGGAACCTCGCCGCCCGCCAGCGCCTATGGGCGACGAGTCGACGAGACCCACCCTTCGAGCTCATCCCGTGGGTCCTCGATCTCGCCGGCCTGATGCCCGGTTCGTCGCTTGAAGTGGTCGACGTCGGCTGCGGCAACGGGCGCTAGGCCGGAGGACCCTGGATCTGTGAGCGCGCCCGATACGACCTCGCTGCACCGCCTCGACCGGGCGACGCGCTGGCGCCTCGAGGCGGCGGTCGACGTGGGCGGCGACGTGGGGCACCCCCAGGGCCTCACGTCGTGGGGCGACCACTGGCTGGTCTCGACGGTCCGCCCGACGGAGGGTCGGGGCGAGCTGCTCATCGTCGATCGTCACGGGTCGGTACTCGATCGGCTCGACGTGACCGACGGTGAGCGGTTCCACTCCGGGGGCATCGCCTCCGAACACGGCGGGTGCTGGGTGCCCGTAGCCGAGTACCGATCCGCCTCGACGACCACGGTGCTCCACGTCGACGGCGACCTCCGACCCACGGTGGGCTTCCGTTTCACCGACCACCTCGGCGCCGTGTGCCCCCTCGCCGACGGCACGCTGTTGGCCGTGTCGTGGGGTGGGCGGACCCTGTACCGGCTGAGCGGTGACGGGATCGTGCTCGGCTCGCGACCGAACCCCACATTCTTCGTCGACCACCAGGACCTCACCGTGGTGGACGCCCACACCGTGGTGGCCACCGGCATCGGCGTCATCGCCGGGCCGCAGGGAAAGGTCCAGCTCGGCGGGCTAGCGATCATCGATGCTGACGAGCTGGCGCCGGTCCGTGAGGCGCCCGTACAGGCCTGGATGCCCTCGGGTCGGGTGATCACCTACAACGGCGCTCACCTCGACCTCGCCGACGGCGCCGTCCGCGTCCACTGCCTCGTCGACGACCGGTCCGCCGTCATCGCCACCTGGGTCGAGCAGCGAGCCTGAGGGGTGGAGTCGTCCCTACAGTGCCGCTGATGGGTGGGCGTGCCAGGCGACGGGTGGTGGGCGTGGTCGATCCCCCCGACATGGCCGCCGAGCTCGACGACCACGACGGCGAGCTTCCGGCGGCCGGCGAGGCCCTCGACGGCGCGCGCATCGTCGGGGCCGATTGGAGCGGTGCCGACATCCCGGACCTCCGGATCGAGGGCACTCGGCTTGAGGGATGCCAGCTGACCGGGGCGTCCTTCCCGGGGCTGCGGTTGATGGACTGCGAGCTGGTCGATTGCGAGCTCTCGGGGGCCCTCCTCGACGGTCTGCTGGCGGTGAGGGTGGCGCTGCGAGGTTGCCGCCTTTCAGGGGCGGTGCTGGCCGACGCGACCCTCGAGGACGTGTCGTTCGACGACTGCCGCATGGACGGCCTGAGCCTGCGCATGGCAGGGCTGCAGGGCGCCACCTTCACCGGGTGCGCCATGGGGGAGTCGGACCTCTCGAACGTGCGCCTGGCCCGGGTCCGGTTCGACGGCTGCGACCTCACCGCCGGCGAGGTCGGCGGTGCCCGCATGGAGGACGTCTGCTTCGAAGGCGGCGCCCTCGACGACCTGCGGGGCGCCCTGCACCTTCGTGGTGCCACGGCGTCGAGCGACCTCCTCGTGCCCTTGGCCGTGGCTGTCCTCGCCGACGCCGGCATCAAGATCGACGACGCCTGAGCGACTGCCGGCGTCAGCGCCGACGAGGACGGGGGCGAGACCGGTTCGTCTTCCTCGATCGCTCCAGGCGTTCGACGTGATCGAAGACCAGCGCCGGGTTGATCGTCGAAGCAGTTTGGCTGTCACACCCCGTCGTCATGATGGGGTGATGGGTGCGGGTGTGGCGTTCGAGGAGCGGCCGGTGTCGGTGTCGGCGCGGGCGGCTCGGGTTCGGGAGCTGGAGGCCGAAGGCGCCAGGTTGGTGGGGGTGTTGAACGCGGCGTCGGCGGGGTTGGTGGAGGTGATCGCCGCCGCCGTGTCGGAGCGGTTGTGGGAGTGCGATGGGATCCGCTCGGCGCAGCATTGGGTGTCGTTGCGATTCGGGATGTCGTCAACACGGGCTGCCCGCTTGGTGGCGGCGGCGGAGGCGTTGATGTCGTTGCCGTTGGTGCGCGAGGCGTTCGGGTCGGGCGAGATCGGCGAGGACCACGTTTCCGAGGTCGCCCGCGCCAGGGTGGGCGGTTCGCATGATGAGGAGGTGGCGGGTCTGGCGCGGGAGGCAACGGTGTCGCAGTTGCGTCGGGGGTTGTCGTTCCTGCCGCGCGTCGAGCCCGAGCCTGGCGCTGGCGCTGACCCGGACGAGCCGCCGGTCGATCGGCGGCGGGTGGGCTTCGGCTTCGGTGATCTGGGCGGGTGGCACCTGCAGGCGTTGGGGTTGGGCGAGGCGGAGGGCGCGCTGGTGGAGAAGGCGTTGACCGCAGCGCGCGACGACTTGTTCCGCGCGTCTCATGGTGGCGACCCGGTTATCGGCCAGGCTGAGGCCGGGGAGATCTCCTGGGCCGATGCGCTGGTGCGCATGGCCGAGGCCGCGCTCGACCAGCTCGACCCGGAGAGCAGGGCGGGTCGTCCGCCGTCGGAGCGATACCTGGTCAACATCCACTTCCGCGCCGACCAGCCGGATCCGTGGGCGAGCGTGCACCTGGGCCCGGTGCTGCCGGTTTCGCTGCGCCGGGAGCTCAGCTGCGACGCCCAGGTGCGCGCCTGGGTCACCACCACCGCCGGCGAGGTGAACCTTGGCCGCCGCCAGCGGGTGGTCGATCCGAAGCTACGGGCGGTGGTGGAGCACCGCGACGGCGGCTGTGTGGTGCAGGGCTGCGGCAGCCGCCGGCATCTCGTGATCCATCACCTGGTGCACTGGGAGGACGGCGGTCCCACCGACACAGCGAACCTGGTGGCGTTGTGCCGGGCCCATCACCGAATGGTCCACGACGGGCGCCTGGTGATCACCGGCAACCCCGACCTCAATTCGCTGGTGTGCGCCGACCGTCACGGCCAGCCTCTTGCCCCCGTCCCGGTGGTGCCCCCACCAGGCGGCGACCCCGCCGCTGGGGCTGCCGGCCTCGGTCTGCGAAGCGACCGCTGGTCACCCCGGGCTGGTGAACGAGCCGACTGGAAGTGGGTCTCCTGGACCCAACCTGACCCGATGCCGCCGCCCACCCCCAAACAACCACCATCAACCGATCCACCGCCCCGCGATGCCGGCCCGGCGACGCCGACCGAGACCGGACCACCGTGTCCACCCCCGAAACACCGACCGACCTCTGGCCCGCGAGGCGAGAACACCGACGACGATGACGACGACCTCCGCCGCAGCGCATGAACCCCGTCCGG
>DATKDW010000085.1 GCA_035512495.1 Acidimicrobiales bacterium | reverse complement strand
TCCGGCCCTGGGCGCGCACCGGCGAGGTCTCGACGGCGACGGTCACCGTCCTCGGCCCCAACGGGAAGGTCCGGCGCGCCGTGGACGCGACGCTGCAGGACGGCCGGTGGGTTGCTGCGACGCGGCTCAAGAAGAGCGAGACGGCGCTCGTCGCTCGTGGTGCCGTCGTCGACACGTGGGGGGAGATCAACGGTGAGGCGCTTGCCACGACCGGTCTTGCCATGCCCGTCGACGTACCGCCCTCAGTCGGATCCGCCTCCGTCTCGTCCCCGGTCGGACCGGCCGTGCTTGCGCAGGAGCGGACGGCAGCGTCGATCGCTGGTGACCTGGCGAGAGGCGCCGGAGCCGGAGCCCTCCTGATCGCCCTCGCGGCTGCGGCGGCGACCGGTCTGCGGAGGCGGCGGTCCTGACGACGCCACCTCCGCACCGTGCGACCCTCCGGCCGCGCGACCACCACTCCACCCCCTGATACCTGAGGAACCATCCATGCGACGCACCCTTTTTCGTACCGCCATCGCCGGCTTGGCCGTCGGCACGACCTTCCTCGGTGCCGCCTGGGCCGGCGTCGGGCTCGGGCCGGTGAGCACGGGGCAGGAGCCGGTCCCGCCCGCTCCGCTGCCGCTGGCATCGGAGGAGGCCACCGACGCCGCCGACCTCGTCGCCACCGAAGGGGCCGCCGCCCTCGCCGCCCGCCTGCCCGACGGTCAGTGGCTGGTGGGCGCCTCCGTCCGCAGCATCGCGCCCGATGAGAAGCAGTGGCAGACCGAGGGTTGCTCGGAGTACGTCTCGAACTTCCCCGAGGAGGTCACCCACCTCGCCGACAAGCTGATCGTCGACCAGACCGGATCCTGGCCGGCCTCGCCCGACTGCGTGTACCTCGGCGGGTACGGGATCGGCCCCGCCCGTGCTGCGACATCCGTGGATCCCCACGCCGGTGTCAACGTCCGGACCCTGGCCTTCTCCAACGGCACGTCCGAGGGCACGGTCGTCTGGCAGATGATCGACATGGTCGGCTACTTCTCCAGCTACCGCGACGACCTGTGCGGCGACTGCGGCATCGCGGACATGCGACGCTCGATCGGCCAAGAACACGACATCCCCGTGGACAACCTCGCCATCGGATCCACCCACACCCACGGTGGCGCTGACGGCTACGGCGCATGGGGTGGTCTGCCTTCCTGGTACCGCGAGCAGCTCCGGGTTGCGGTGATCACCTCGGCGGCCGAGGCGCTCGGCGCCATGCGGCCGGCGACCATCGCCGTCGGATCCGTCGACGCTCGCGCCTTCAACAACGAGCGGCGGGGCACCTACCACTCCACGCCCGACTACGGCGCGGTGTGGCTCCAGGCGCGGGAGGTCCCACGGAAGAAGAAGGACGAGGCGAAGGTGATCGCCACCCTCGTCAACTATGCGGCCCATCCGACCGTGTTGGGTTCGCAGCCCGTGATGCACGGTGACTGGCCCGCGACGGCTTCCAAGGCGCTCGGTGACGACCTCGGAGGCGTCGGCGTCGTGATCGAGGGCGGCCTCGGCAACGTCTCGCCGTCGCGCCTGCCATCCGCCGGCGAGGACCTCACGGACGATGGCGTCTACGACCGCAACGACCAGGTCATCGAGATGGGCCGCGACTTCGCCACGTTCGTCGGCAGCGACATCGCCCGCGGTGGCACGTTCCTCACCTCCAACGAGGTGCAGACCGTCAGCGCGGTCGTCGAGCACCCGGTCACCAACTGGGCGGAAGCGGCGCTCGGCATCTCGGGCTTGCTGGACCGCACCTTCACTCCCGGTGATGCGGCTGGCGTGGCCGGTTGGTACAGCGGCGGCAAGTCGCCGACCCGGCAGTGCACGGCCGCGTCACCGCTGACGATCAAGACGGAGGTGTCCGGTTTCCGGCTCGGGCAGCTCACGGTGCTGACCGCGCCCGGCGAGATCTTCTCGTCGATCTCCCAGGTGCTGAAGTCGAAGGCGCGCTACGCCGCGTTCGAGGGCGGGCAGACGATGGTGTTCGGCCAGACGCAGGACTCCCTGGGCTACATCATCCAGAGCTTCGAGGTGGACCCCGTCGGGGGCGCGCTCACCAACGTCCCCGAGGCCGAGGTCGCGGAGTACGAGGAGACCTTCATGCTCGACCGGTGCTTCGGCGATCACGTCCTCGACGTGGCGCTCGAGGTGGCCGCTGCGGTGCAACAGTCGGAGTGACGGGGTCGAGGTGCGCAGCTGACCGACCGGTAGCAGGTGTCGGGACCGAACCTGGAGGACGGAGGTATCGGCAAATGGGAGATTTGTCCTTTAGTTCCGACCGCTCGAGCCGATGAGCTGAATATGCGGTCGACGCGCGCACCGTTCCGGCAGGCCGGTCCTCCGGTCGATGGAGACAACCTCGATGCCCTCGATGTGAGCGGCGCCGGCCAGGCGTGGCTCACCGCGGTCCGAAACAACCTTCCCCGGGGCGGCTCCCTGTCGGCCGGCGCCTGGGAGCGGCGTCATCGTGCCATCCTCGTCCTGCTCTGGCTCCACGTCCCTGCGCTGGCTGCGTTCGGACTGATTCGTGGCTTCGCGCTACTGCACGTCGCGGGGGAGGTGGCGGTGGTGGCCGTGGCGACGTTCGTTGCCGGCTCCGCCCTTCTGTCCCCAACGGTCCGGATGGCGGCGGCGAGCTTCGGCCTCGCATCGGCGTCTGCGATCTTGGTGCACTTCTCGGGCGGCTACATCGAGATGCACTTCCACTTCTTCGTCGTCGTGGTCGTCGTGTCGCTGTACCAGCACTGGCTGCCGTTCCTGGGCACGATCGCCTACGTCGCCGTCCACCATGGGGTGCTCGGCGCGCTGGACCCCACGTCGGTGTTCAACCACCCCGATGCCATCGCCCATCCTTGGAAGTGGGCCGGCATCCACGCTGGGTTCATCCTCGCTGAGAGCGCCGCCGCAGTCTATGCGTGGCGTCACTCCGAGTCCGCGCAGCTGGAGGCCAAGAGCGTGACGCGGAATCTGATTGCCGAACGTGCACAGCTCGAGGAGCGGACAGCCGCGCTCGTGCTGCTCAAGGGCGTGGCCTCAGCAGCGAACGAGGCCTCTGAGCTGCATGAGGCCATCGCCGGAACGCTCCGCGCGGTGTGCTCCTACACCGGCTGGGTCGCTGGCCATGCCTATCTCGTCGATGACCCGTCAGGCGAGCTCATCGACACCGGCATCTGGCATCGCGAGGCCTCGGAGCAGATGGATGCCTTCCAGAGAGCCACCGAGGAGGCGTCGCTCGTTTCCGGCCTGGACGTCGGTGGTCGCGTCTTGCGGCGTCGGCACTCGGTCTCGATCGCTGATCTCGCGACCGACGCCTCCTTCAACAGGAAGGGGCCCGCCGCCGATGCCGCTCTGGTCAGCTCGTTCGGACTCCCGATCCTGGCCGGCGCCGAGGTCGCCGGAGTGTTGGAGTTCTTCGCCGACGGTCCCGACACCGTCGATGACGACCTGAAGGGCCTTATGGACCAGGTCGGCACCCAGCTCGGCCGGGTCGTCGAACGCCGACGGGCCACGGAGTCCGTCGCCGGCGCAGTCCAAGCGCTCGAGCTCCGGAACCGGGAGGTGACGCTGCTCAGCGAGATGGGAGAGCTGCTCCAGAGCTGCGAGGCGATCGATGAGTCCTACGGCATCGTGACCCGCTTTGCCGAGCGTCTCTTCCCGTTCGACAGCGGCGCCATGTACCTGCTCTCGGCCTCGCGCAACGTCGTGGAGGCTGTCGCCGCGTGGGGAGAGGCACTCGCGGACGAGGAACCCGTGTTCGCACCATCAGCGTGTTGGGGACTCCGCCGTGGCCGGCCGTACGAGACCAACGCAGCGAGCGGTCTTGCCTGCCCGCACGTGACCACTGGCGCGGCGCACGACACCATCTGCATCCCGATGGTCGCACAGAGCGAGGCCATCGGGATCTTGCACGTGCGACGGGCCCGCGGGGACACGTCGGTGGGAACCGGCGATGCTCGCCGCCAGCTGGCGCTCACGGTGGCGGAACACCTAGCGCTCGCCATGGCGAACTACAGGTTGCGTGCCAGTCTGCGGGCGCAGTCGATCCGGGACCCGCTCACGGGCCTCTACAACCGGCGCTACCTCGAGGAGTCGCTGGATCGAGAGGTGCGCCGCGCTACACGCAGCTCCAAGCCGCTGAGCGTCGTGTCCATCGACATCGACCACTTCAAGGTCTTCAACGACACCTTCGGGCACAGCGCAGGAGATGCTGTCCTGTCCGCCGTCGGTCGGCTGTTGCTCGAGAGCTTCCGAGGCGAGGACATCGCCTGCCGGATGGGCGGCGAGGAGCTCGTGGTCATCCTCCCGGACACCTCCTGCGACGCGGCCATGCAGCGTGCCGAGCAGCTCCGCAACCTCGTGCGGGATCTCGCCGTCGACTTCAAGGGCCAAGCCCTCGGCAGGATCACCATCTCCCTCGGCATATCGAGCCTCCCCGACCACGCCAGGTCCGCGGAAGAGCTCATGCTCCTCGCTGACGCGGCCTTGTACCAAGCGAAGGCTGCCGGTCGGGACCGAACGCTCCTGCACGCCGACGGACCCCCCGCCACCCCCTGACCCACCGTCGCTGTCACACGGGCTGGCAGGTGGGGCAGGCGTAGGCCCAACGCCCGGCGAGGTCCCACCGGCGGATGGGGGTCCCGCACCTCCGGCAGGCGTCGCGCTTGTAGACGTGGGTGGCCTCGGCCTTGGTGATGCGGGACCGGGCGACACCGAGCTCGGCCGGGTCGACGGTGATGATGCGCCGGTCGCGGACGCCCTGGCGGAGCATGGCCACCAGCGTCGCCCAGAGGGCGTCGAACTCGTCGCGGGTGACCTCCCGAGCCGGACGGGCCGGGTCGATGCCGTGGACGAAGAGGGCCTCGGCCCGGAAGACGTTCCCGACGCCGGCCACCACCCGCTGGTCGAGCAGGGCCTGGCCGATCGAGGTCGATCGCCGTTGCAGTGCCTGCCACGCCCGCTCCGGGTCGGCGTCGCGACGAATCGGGTCCGGACCGAGGCGGGCGACCACCGCGTCGCGCCCCCCGCGGTCGAGCAGCTCGCAGGTGATCGGCCCGATCAGGTCGAGCACCACGGCCTCACCCCGGAGGCGCATCCGGCAGGTGGGGCGGGGCACGGGGACGGGCGGGGCGTGTTCGGTGAACGCGCCGTAGATGCCGAGGTGGACGTGGACGAACCGGTCGCCCTCGAGCTCGTAGAAGAGGTGCTTGCCCCAGGCGTCGGTCCCCTCGAGCACGGCTCCGTCGATCCCGGCGGCGTCGGGGAAGCGCCCCTGGGGCGACGACACACCCACCGGCCGGCCAGCCAGGGCGCGGGCGTGGTCGCGGGCGAGGAGGTGGATGGTGTGGCCCTCGGGCATGGGGCCAGCCTGCCCGCTCCGGCGCGAGGTGCCGGACGACGGCCTACCGTGGCCCCATGGGGCGCTTCACGTACTCGCGGTGGGACGGCTCGCAGCGGGGCTTCGACCTCGACGCCGATGCCATCCTCGGCGAGATCACCGACGACCTCCTCTACAACGGCGACCCCAACTCGGCCCTGCGGCGCCTCATGCAGTCGGGCTTCAACGACCGCAACGGCGAGCGGGTGCAGGGGATGCGCGAGCTGCTCGAGAAGCTGCGTCGGCAACGCCGTGAGCGCCTCGAGAGCCACGACCTCGGCGGCGTCTACGACGAGATCGCCCAGTCGCTGCGCGACGTCATCGACATGGAGCGCGAGGGCATCGACGAGCTGGAGCAGGAGGCGGCCGCCTCGGGCGACGAGCGCCGCCAGGAGGTCACCGGGGAGGTGGCGGCCGAGAAGCGCATGCAGCTCGACCTCCTGCCGCCCGACCTCGCCGGCCAGGTCCGCTCCCTGAGCGAGTACGAGTTTGCCTCGTCCGAGGCGCGGGAGCGCTTCGAGGAGCTCATGGACGAGCTGCGCCAGCAGGTCACGCAGTCGATGTTCAACCAGATGGCCGGGGCCATGAGCAACGTCACCCCGGAGGCCATGGCGGCCATGAAGGACATGCTCGCCGACCTGAACCAGATGCTCGAGGCCCGCGAGCGGGGCGAGGAGCCCGACTTCGACGCCTTCATGGAGAAGCACGGCGACTTCTTCCCGGAGAACCCGAAGGACCTCGACGAGCTGCTCGAGACCATGGCCCAGCGCATGGCGGCCATGCAGGCGATGCTCAGCTCGATGACCCCCGAGCAGCGGGCCCAGCTCCAGGGGCTCTCCGACCAGCTGCTGGAGGACATGGACCTCGCCTTCCAGATGGACCAGCTCGCCGGCAACCTCCGCAGCGCCTTCCCCGGCGCCGGGTGGGACCGCCAGTACCAGTTCTCCGGCAACGACCCGCTCGGCTTCGCCGAGGCCACCGGCCTGATGCAGGAGCTCGGCGACCTCGACCAGCTCGAGCAGCTCATGCGCTCGGCCACCAACCCCGGCGCCCTGGCCGAGGTCGACGTCGACCGGGCCCGCCAGCTCCTCGGCGACGACGCCGCCCTGTCGCTCGAGCGCATGGCCGAGGTGGCCAAGATGCTCGAGGACGCCGGGGTCATCGAGCAGCGGGAGGGCCGCTACGAGCTCACCCCCAAGGGGATCCGCAAGATCGGGCAGAACGCCCTCTCAGAGCTGTTCGCCAAGCTGATGAAGGACGCCTCCGGCCGCCACGAGATCGAGCAGGTCGGCATCGGCCACGAGCGGGCCTACCAGTCGAAGCCCTACGAGTATGGCGACCCGTTCAACCTCGACATCCAGCGAACGATCCGCAACGCCATCCGCCGCGCCGGCGGCGGCACCCCCGTCTCGCTCAGCCCGGACGACTTCGAGGTGGAGCAGACCGAAGTGGTCAGCCGGGCGTCGACGGTGCTGATGCTCGACGTGTCGCTCTCGATGCCGATGCGCGACAACTTCCTCGCCGCCAAGAAGGTGGCGATGGCGCTGCACTCGCTGATCTCCACGCAGTACCCGCGCGACTTCCTCGGGATGGTGACGTTCTCCAAGGTGGCCCGGGAGTTCAAGCCCGAGCACCTGCCCGAGGTGAGCTGGGACTTCGACTACGGCACCAACATGCAGCACGGCCTGCTGCTGAGCCGGCGGATGCTGGCGCGCCAGTCGGGCACCAAGCAGATCATCATGATCACCGATGGTGAGCCCACCGCCCACTTCGAGCCGGGCATGGCCGAGCCGTTCTTCAGCTACCCGCCGGTGCGCGAGACGGTCGACGCCACCTTGCGCGAGGTCAACCGCTGCACCCGTGAGGGGATCCGCATCAACACCTTCATGCTCGACGCAACCGGCTACCTGAAGGCGTTCGTGGAGAAGATGACCGAGCTGAACCGCGGCCGGGCGTTCTTCACCACCCCCGACACGCTGGGGGACTACGTGCTGGTCGACTTCATCGAGCAGCGCCGGAACCTCCGCCGCAGCGCATAGCGCTCATCTCGGACACCCGCGGGTGGCCGCCGGCACCTGCACAGCGGGCTCCGCCTTCCCGATCGCGGTGATCTTGTCAAGGACCCCCTTGCATCCTGGGCCCATTGGGTGGATGATCACCGTGTTGTAATTACAACGGTGTGAGGAAGCGGCCAGCCGGCCGGGACGCCGCACCGGAGGAGGGGAAGCCAGCCGTGCGACAGGTGACAGCGATCTCGACCGGTGAGAAGAGCTGGCAGGACGAGGCGAACTGCCTGGGGGTGGACCCCGACCTGTTCTTCCCGGAGCGGGGTGCCTCCACGCGCGAGGCCAAGGAGGTGTGCCGGGGCTGTGTCGTGCGCGAGGACTGCCTCGAGTACGCGCTGGCCAACGGCGAGAAGTTCGGGATCTGGGGTGGGATGAGCGAGCGCGAGCGGCGTCGCGTCCGCCGGGCCCGGGCCCAGGCCCGACGAGGCATCGCCACCGCCTAGGCCCCGCCTAGGCCCCCCGCCTGTCGAGACGGGCCTCGATCGTGCGGTCGGCGGCCACGTCGAGCTCCTGCCACCGGTCCTCGGGGACGGCGGCGAGGACGGCGGCAGGCAGCAGCCCCACGAGCTCGCACCGGGCCACGGGTGCGCTCGACGCCACGGCGTCGACCACCGCCGCCGGACCGACCACGGTGGGGTCGACGAGGTTGCACGAGACCTGCACCTCGCGGCCCACGGCGAGACCCAATGCCCGTACCGCCGGCCCCCGCAGCCCGGCGGCGATCGAGCGGGCCAGGGAGAGGTCGGGCGCTGCCAACCACACGTTGTAGGCCACCAGCACCGGACGGGCACCGACCGCCACCGCGCCCGCGGTCGGGTGGGGGAGCAGGGGCCCGGCAGTGGGCCGCAGGCCACGGCGCGCCCCGCGGCGCACCGCCGGCAGGGTGGGGCCGTCGCCGCCGTAGGCGTGGGCCGCCAGCCCCAGCTCAGCGGCCGCCCATGCCACGAAGCGGTCACGAGCGGCGAGCGCCTCCGCCTCCGGGGTCCCGTCGAGCGCCACGAACGGCACCACGTCGACGGCACCGAGGCGGGGGTGGACGCCCTGGTGGCGCCGGAGGTCGATCAGCTCGACGGCGGCGGTGGCCAGCCGGCGGGGCGCCTCCTCCCCCAGGAGGGTGAAGACGCTGCGGTGGTGGTGGGCGTCGACGTGGCGGTCGAGCAGGTCGCCGCCCGCCGTCGCCGTGAGGGCGTCGAGGACGGCGGGTCGCCGGCCCTCGCTCACGTTGACGACGCACTCGAGCACCCGCCCACCCTGGCACGCCGCGGCGCTGCCGCGCGAGGGGGGTCAGGGGCTACGGTGGAGGCCATGGGAGCGATCGGCACCGGCGAGCTCGTCATCATCCTGCTGATCGTCCTGGTGTTCTTCGGTGGCGCCAAGCTCCCGGGCCTCGCCCGATCGCTCGGCCAGGCCCAGCGGGAGTTCCGCAAGGGCAACGTCGAGGGGCTCGAGGACGAGACCACGGACGACAAGCCCGTCACCTGAGCACCGGGCCGGCGACACCGGCCCGCGAGCGACCCGCGGCGCCGGCGGACGCCGACGTCCCAGGACGCCCCCTTCAGGAGGTGGCTGCAGCCTCCGTGCGGCGCCGCTTGAGGATGCGCCGGCGCTCACGCTCCGAGGCGCCGCCCCACACACCGTGGTCGATGCGCTGGACGAGGGCATACTCGAGGCAGGGCTCCTGGACCGGGCAGCTGGCACAGATCCGCCGCGCCACCTCCACGCCCACGCCGTCGCTCGGGAAGAACCGCTCGGGCGGCTCGTTCCGGCAGCTCCCCTCCGTCATCCAGCTCGTGTCCATCGAACTCCTCTATCGCTCCTTTGTACAACGAAGCGGCTGCCGTAATGGTTCCCGACATCTGTACGTGGGAACCCATCGGCCAGGATGGGTGGGAACTCGAGGACATCCGAGGCCCGTCACCGAATCCCGGCCCGGGAGGCCACATGCAGCACGATTCACCGGGGGACCCCGCCCCCGCCGATCCCGCGACGTGGAGCGCCAACCCACCCACCGCGCCGCCCACGCCCGACGCCTGGTCCCCGGCCTGGTCGCCCCTGCCGGGCGACGAGCACCCTCCGCCCGCCCCGGTGGCGCCCGACGAGCGCGGAGGCCGTGGCTGGCTCCCTGCGGCACTGATCGGGGGCCTGGTGGGCGCGCTGGTGGGCGCCCTCGTGACCGCCGGCGCCCTCGTGTCGGTCGGCCGCGAGGCGACGACGGAGGACGCTGGGGCCAACCTCCAGCTCCGGGGTGCGCCCCTCGACGTCGGCGGGGTGCTGGCCGCCGTGCAGCCGGGCGTGGTCGCCCTGCGCACCGAAGGGCTGCGGGCGGGGCGCTTCGGCGCCGCCCCATCGGTGGTCGAAGGTGCCGGCACCGGCATGGTGATCGATGCCGACGGCCTGATCCTCACCAACAACCACGTCATCGCCGGGGCCACCTCGATCACGGTCATGCTCCCCGACGGCAGGGAGGTCCCGGCCACCCTCGTCGGTGGGTTCGCCTCCAACGACGTGGCGCTGATCCAGGCCCAGGGCGTCAGCGGCCTCGCCCCCGTGGTGCTCGGTGACTCGTCGTCCATGAAGGTCGGT
The DNA here is from genome assembly GCA_035512495.1 of Acidimicrobiales bacterium. NCBI lineage: Bacteria > Bacillati > Actinomycetota > Acidimicrobiia > Acidimicrobiales > Acidimicrobiales bacterium. The sequence continues at coordinate 27,936 of DATKDW010000085.1, read as the reverse complement.
GACGACGTCGTGGCGGTGGGCAACGCCTTGGCCCTCGGCGCCATGCCCACGGTGACCACCGGCATCGTGTCGGCGCTCGCCCGCAGCATCCGCGCCGAGAACGGTCAGACCCTCGAGCAGCTGATCCAGACCGATGCCGCCATCAACCCCGGCAACTCGGGTGGCCCCCTGGTCAACGCCCTCGGTGAGGTCATCGGCGTCAACACCGCCATCGCCGGCAACGCCGAGGGCATCGGCTTCGCCCTCGCCATCGACTTCATCAAGCCCCTGCTCGAGGAGCTGCGCAACGGGGGCGGCGAGGTGCGAGGGGGCGCCTTCCTCGGCGTGAGCACCGCCGATGTCGACGACGTCTCGCCGCAGATCCTCGACCAGCTCGGCGTCACCGCAGCCGAGGGTGCCTTCGTGACCCGTGTGGTCCCCGGCACCTCCGCCGCCGAGGCCGGCCTCCGTCAGGGCGATGTCATCGTCGCCATCGACGGCCGCACGGTCGCCTCGGCGTCGGGGGTGGTCGCCGCCATCGTGGCCAAGGAGCCGGGGGATGCCGTGACCATCCGCTACGAGCGCGGCGGCGAGGAGGGCACCACCACCGCGACGCTCGGCTCGGTCGATGTCGAGCAGGCCGGTGACTGACGGGTGAGCCGGTAGGATCGGCCGGTCCCCGTCCCAGCCAGGAGTCCCGGATGTCGATGCAGAGCCAGACGCCGACCGAGGAACAGCCGCCGCAGGGCCACGTCCGCATCGTGTACCTCGGCCCGGTGTCGCCTCACTGGGAGCTCCAGTCCGACTTCGGTGACCCTCGGATGATCGATGGCTTCCGCCAGCGGGTCATGGCCCGGCTGAATCTGCTGCCACCGCACGACCCGCAGTTCCGCCGCAACCGCGAGCGCGTCGCCCGCGACGCCGAGCGCGAGGCGCTGCTGCTCGAGTGGGACCTCGGCCTGCCCGACGAGCAGGCGCCGCCCGACCCGGCCTACCGGGCCTGACGGAGCCCCCGTGGGGCTGACGATCGGCGTCGACCTCGGCGGCACCAAGGTCCTCGCCGCCCTCGTCGACGACGGCGAGGTCGTCTCGTCCGAGAAGATCCCCACGCCCAGCTCCGGTGGCGTCGACGCCGTCGTTGCGACGATCACCAAGGCGGTCGAGGCCCTCGACTGCTCCCTCGACGACGTCGGTGGCGTGGGCGTGGGCGCGCCCGGCGTCGTCGACCCCACCTCCGGGACGGTGCTCGCCGCCCCGAACGTGCCGGGCTTCGACCGGCCCGTGCCGCTGGCCGCCCTCCTGGCCGAGGCGCTCGGCGTGGAGCGGGTGGCGATCGACAACGACGTGAACGCCGCCGCCCTGGGCGAGCACCGCCACGGCGCCGGGCGCGGTACCGACGACCTGCTGGTGGTCTTCGTGGGCACGGGCGTGGGTGGGGGGCTGGTCCTCGGAGGGAAGGTCCGGCGGGGTCCGTCCGGCCTCGCCGGTGAGATCGGCCACATGGTGGTCGCCCACCGCGACGGGCGCCGGTGCGGCTGCGGGCGGCCTGGGCACCTCGAGGCCTACGCCGGCCGGGCCGCCATGGAGGTCGAGGCCCGTCGTCGCCACGCCGCCGGTGAGCCCACGTGGCTGGTCGAGCGGGTCGGGGAGGGCCGCATGAAGTCGGGCACCTGGCGAGGGGCGATCGAGGCCGGCGACGCGGTGGCGATCGAGCTCGTCGACGACGCCGTGGTGGCCCTCGGGGCGGCCCTGGCATCGGTGGTGCACGCCGTCGACCTCGAGCTGGTGGTGGTGGGCGGGGGCCTGGCCGACAAGCTCGGGCCCCCGTTCGTCGGGCGGATTGAGCAGGAGGTGCGCAGCAGGCTGCTCGTGCCGAGCTCGCCGCTGCGGGTGGTGCCCGCCGAGCTCGGCGACAGCTCCGGGGTCGTCGGTGCCGCCCTGCTCCCCGGCGTGGCCAGCGCCGCTGCCGGATAAGGTGGCGGGACGATGAGTGCCCCTCTCGACCAGCTCGAGGGGGCGCCCCGAGCAGGTCGTCCGGGCCCGGATGCGGGCGGCGGTGGCGCTCCCGACCACGCCGAGCCCAGCGACACCCGCCTGCTCAACCGCGAGCTGTCGTGGCTGGACTTCGACGCCCGGGTGCTGGAAATGGCCGCGCGCCCCGATGTCCCGCTGCTCGAGCGGGCCAAGTTCCTCGCCATCTTCGCCCAGAACCTCGACGAGTTCTTCCAGGTTCGGGTGGCCGGCCTGAAGGACCAGGTGGCCGCCGGCATCACCACCGTGGGCCCCGACGGCCTGCGCCCCGCCCGGCAGCTGGCCCTCATCCGCGACCGCGTCGAGGCGCTCACCGCCACGCAGGTGTCGCTGTTCGTGTCCGACATCGCTCCCGCCCTCAGCGAGGCGGGCATCCGGCTCTCGGACTGGGACGACCTCGACGACGACGACCGCGCCTACCTGGTCGACGTGTTCGAGCGTGAGATCTTCCCGGTGCTCACCCCCCTTGCCGTCGACCCGGGCCACCCCTTCCCCTACATCTCCGACCTGTCGCTCAACCTGGCCGTCATGGTGCGCGACCCCGACACCCGCGAGCGCCGCTTCGCCCGGGTGAAGGTCCCCAACAACGTGCCCCGCTTCGTGGTGATGCCCGACGGGGAGCGGTTCGTGCCGCTCGAGCAGGTCATCGCCGAGCACCTCGGCGCCCTCTTCCCCGGGATGGAGATCGGAGCCCACCACCCCTTCCGGGTCACCCGCAACGCCGACCTCACGCTCGAGGAGGAAGAGGCCGACGACCTGCTGGCCGCGGTCGAGATGGAGCTGCGGCGCCGGCGCTTCGGGCGGGCCGTCCGCCTCGAGGTGATGTCGGGCATCGACGACGAGACCCTCGCCCTGCTGACGCGCGAGCTCGACCTCGGCCCCGGCGACGTCTACGTGCTCGACGGCCCGGTCGACCTCAGCGGCCTCTGGAACGTCTGGGACCTCCCCCGCCCCGACCTCAAGGACGAGGCCTTCACCTCGGTGGCGCAGGCCCGGCTGGCCCACGTCGACGACGAGGCCACCGACATCTTCGCCCGCATCCGCGAGGGCGACATCCTCGTCCACCACCCCTACGAGTCGTTCACCTCCTCGGTCGTCGCCTTCATCCGCCAGGCGGCCGCCGACCCCAAGGTGCTCGCCATCAAGCAGACGCTGTACCGGACCTCGGCCGACAGCGCCATCGTCAAGGCGCTCATCCGGGCGGCCGAGCAGGGCAAGCAGGTGGCGGCCCTGGTGGAGCTCAAGGCGCGCTTCGACGAGCAGGCCAACGTCACGTGGGCCCGGGCCCTCGAGGAAGCCGGCGTCCACGTCGTCTACGGGCTGGTGGGGCTCAAGACCCACACCAAGACGGCGCTGGTGGTCCGCCAAGAGGACGACGGCATCCGGCGCTACTGCCACATCGGCACCGGCAACTACAACGAGCGCACCGCCCGCCTCTACGAGGACCTGGGGCTGCTCACCTGCGACCCCGACATCGGGGCCGACCTCACCCAGCTGTTCAACTACCTCACCGGCTACGGCCGCCAGGAGCGCTTCCGCCGGCTGCTGGTCGCGCCGGGCCCGCTGCGCCCCCGCCTGGCGGAGCTCATCGCCAACGAAGCCGCCGCTCCGGCCGGCACCGGCAAGATCGTGATGAAGTTGAACAGCCTCGGCGACACGGCCATGGTCGAGTCGCTCTACGAGGCGTCGCAGGCCGGGGTCGAGATCGACCTGATCGTGCGGGGGATCTGCTGCCTGCGCCCGGGCGTGCCCGGCCTGTCGGAGCGTATCCGGGTCCGCTCGATCGTCGGCCGCTTCCTCGAGCACTCCCGGATCTTCTACTTCGCCAACGGCGCCGGGCCTGGCCGGCCGAGCTACCTCATCGGATCGGCCGACCTCATGCCCCGCAACCTCGACCGCCGGGTGGAGGCGGTGCTGCCCATCGAGGACCCCGGGCTGCGCGAGCGGCTCCAGGAGGTCCTCGACATCAACCTCGGCGACGACGAGCGGTCGTGGACGCTCGGCCCCGACGGCTCCTGGGAGCGGGTGCCGTCCACCACCGGCACCAACGCCCACGTGGTGCTCAAGGAGCTCGCCCGCGACCGCACCAGGTCCGTCGAGCCCGGTCCGGCGGTAGCCCGGCGCTCCTCGTGACCACCTCGGCCGCCGGCGCGCCGCCGACGCTGGTCTTCGCCGCCGGTGGGGTGGTCTGGCGGCCGACGCCCGACGGCGTCGAGGTGCTGGTGGTGCACCGACCGAAGTACGACGACTGGTCGATGCCCAAGGGCAAGCGCGACAAGGGGGAGTCCGACGAGGACTGCGCCCGGCGCGAGGTCGAGGAGGAGACCGGGCTGCGCTGCCGCCTGGGCGACGAGCTGATCTCGAGCTCTTACGTCGACCACCGGGGCCGCGCCAAGCTGGTCCGCTACTGGGCCATGGAGGTCGCCGGTGGCGCCTTCGAGCCCAACGCCGAGGTCGACGAGGTCCGCTGGCTCCCACCGGGGGAGGCGTCTGCGCTCCTCAGCTACGACCGGGACCGCCAGGTCCTGGCCTCGTTCACCGACCCGCGCTGAAAGCGCGAACCGGCCGGCAGACCCCATCTCGGACGCGTTCACCGATGGTCGGCGATCGTTGCCGGAACGGCCACGAGCCCTTCACCCTCCGTTCACCTCAGGGCCGGTTCGCTGTCACCGAGGCCTCCTACGATCCTCCTTGTCGCGAGCAGCGACGCTCCGGCCGGGGATGTCCCTCGGCCCCATCCCCAGGAGGACACCCTTGCGAACCCCCCACCACCGATCGGTGCGCCTCTCGGCTGCGCTGGTCGCGCTGACCCTGCTGGCGGCGGCCTGCGGCGGCGACGACGCCACCACGGCCGGCAGCGGGAACGGCACCGACGGCGACCTCTCCGGCACCGTGAACATCGACGGCTCCTCGACCGTGGCCCCCCTGACCGAGGTGGCCGCCGAGCTGTTCATGGAGCAGAACAGCGGCGTCCGCGTCACCGTTGCCGTCTCGGGGACCAGCGGCGGCTTCCAGAAGTTCTGCAACGGTGAGACCGATGGCAACGACGCCTCCCGTGCGATCAAGGAGTCGGAGATCGAGCTCTGCGAGCAGAACGGCATCGCCTACGACAACGTCCAGGTCGCCAACGACGCGCTGTCGATCGTCGTGAACCTCGAGAACCCCCTCGACTGCCTCACCGTCGACCAGGCGAGCCAGATCTGGGACGAGGGCTCCTCGGTCAGCACCTGGGGGGACATCGACGGCCTCGACCTCGACAGCACCGCTGAGCGCCAGTCGATCACCCTGTACGGTCCCGGCACCGACTCCGGCACCTTCGACTTCTTCACCGAGGCGATCAACGGCGAGGAGGGCAAGATCCGCAATGACTACACCGACATCGGCGAGGATGACTTCGCCGCCGTCACCGCGGTGCAGGGCGACCCGTGGGCCATGGGCTACATCCCCTACTCCTTCGTGCAGGAGGCCGGTGACGCAGTGAAGCCGCTCCAGATCGACGACGGCGACGGCTGCGTCGACGCCACCCTCGACAACGTCCAGAGCGGCGACTACTCGCCGCTCGGCAGGCCGCTGTTCCTCTACGCCAGCGACACCGCCCTGGCCCGAGCCGAGGTCCAGGCATTCTTCGACTTCTACATCGAGAACCAGGAGGAGATCGCCGACCTCGCCGGCTTCGTGCCGATGAACGACGATCAGGTGTCCGATGCGGAGGCGAAGGTCGCGGCCCTCACCGGCTGAGCCCGTCCGACCGCAGCACCGACTCGCAGCACCGACCCGCAGCAGGAGAGGGAGTCACCGTCCATGGCAACCCCTGAGCTCGCAGCCTCCAGCACCGGCGCCGTCGGCGCTCGGCGCACGCTGGAGGCTGCGAGCCCCCGCTACGGCGAGAAGGTGATCAAGGCGTTGCTCGCGGGCTGCGCCGCGCTGTCGGTGCTCGTCACCACGGCCATCGTCTTCTCGTTGCTCAGCCCCACCGTCGGCTTCTTCCAGGACGTCTCCATCGTGGAGTTCTTCACGGAGACGACGTGGGCTCCTGCCTTCGCCAACCCGGTCTTCGGCGTGTGGCCCATCGTGGTGGGCACGATGATGGTGGTCTTCTTCGCCCTCATCGTGGCCATCCCCATCGGCTTGGCGTGCGCCGTCTACCTCTCGGAGTACGCCTCCCGGCGGACCCGCAAGGTCATCAAGCCGGTGCTCGAGGTCTTCGAGGGCATCCCCACGGTCGCAATCGGCATCTTCGCCCTCTTCTTCCTGACCCCGTTGGCCAAGGACGTCCTCCCCATGCTGCCGTGGCAGGGGCCGTTCTCCATCGGGGTCGCAGGCGTGGCCGTCGGGTTCCTGATCATCCCGCTGGTCTCGTCGGTCTCCGACGACGCCATGCGGGCGGTGCCGGCCGGGCTCCGGGAGGGCGCCTACGCCCTCGGGGCCAGCAAGTTCAAGGTCACCGTCCGGGTCGTTCTGCCGGCTGCCATCTCGGGGGTCGTGGCCGCCGTCGTGCTCGGTGCATCCCGGGCCATCGGCGAGACGATGGTGGTCCTCATCGCCGCCGGTGCAGGCAACCCCAACCTGAGCTTCGACCCCACCAAGGGGATCCAGACCATGACGGCCTACATCGGCGGCCGGGCCACCGGCGACATCGCCACCGGCACCGTCGTCTACGACACGATCTTCGCGGTGGGGACGCTGCTCTTCCTCATGACCCTGACCATGAACATGCTCGCCATCCGCCTCGTGCGCCGGTTCCGGGAGGTCTACGAGTAGTGGCGACCAAGGACGACCTCCCCCGCACGGAGCGCACGCGGCTTGCCGTCGCAGGTGCTCGCGCCACCACGCGGAGCATCTTCGGCGAGCGCACCGGCAAGGACAAGCTCGGCAGTCTGTTGTTCATCGCTGCCCTGCTCCTCGGTCTGGGCGTCGCCCTGGTGGCGCTCACCTCGGTGATCGTGTGGGCGTTCATGCGCGGCCGCCCGCTGCTCAGCCTCGACCTCCTGACCAACGACCCCTCAACCGTCCGCCCGGCGAGCGCCGGCTACCGGCCCGCCATCCTCGGGACCACCTACGTGATCGGTGGTGTGATCCTGCTGATCGTGCCCCTCGGGGTGGGAGCAGCCATCTACCTCGAGGAGTATGCGAACAAGGCCAAGTGGTGGAACCGCCTGATCGAGCTCAACATCCAGAACCTGGCAGGTGTCCCCTCCATCGTCTTCGGCATCCTCGGCTTGGCGTTCATCGTCCGGGGGCCGGTGAGCCTCGGCTTCGTCGCAGCTGCCGGCTCGCTCACCCTGGCTCTCCTGGTGCTCCCCACCGTCATCCTCGCCAGCCGGGAGGCGATCCGGGCGGTGCCCCCCTCGATCCGGGACGGATCGCTGGCCCTCGGCGCGACGCAGTGGCAGACCATCAGCCGCCAGGTGCTCCCCGCCGCCATCCCGGGCATCCTGACCGGGGTGATCCTGGCGGTGGCACGGGCGATCGGTGAGGCGGCGCCCCTGCTGCTGGTCGGGGCGGTCACCTTCGTGACCTTCGCTCCCTCGTTCTTGGAGGGCGGCTACTCGGTGCTCCCGGTGCAGATCTTCCAGTACGCCGGGCGCCCCCAGGAGGACTTCCGCGTCCTCGCCGCTGCCGGGGTGCTCGTGATGCTCTTGCTCCTGATGCTGATGAACTCCGTGGCCATCTGGCTCCGGAACCGATACGAGCGAGAGTGGTAGTGACCGAGACCGAGACCGTGAACGACGAGACGACCCCCGAATCGAGTCGAACGATGCAACCAGACGCGACCAGCACCCCTTCGGTGTCACTGCGGGCCGACATCGGCCACCAGGCCGATCACGGAGCGCGTGGCGAGGTCACCTTCGCCCTCGACGGGGTCTCGGTCCGCTACGGCGGTGCCCTGGCGGTCGAGGACGTCTCGATGGAGATCTACCACAAGGACATCACCGCGCTCATCGGGCCGTCGGGCTGTGGGAAGAGCACCCTCCTGCGATGCCTCAACCGCATGAACGACCTCATCCCGAGTGCTCGCGTCAGCGGCAGCCTCCTCTACCACGGAGAGGACATCTACGGCCCCAAGGTCGACCCCGTCCAGGTCCGGAAGCTGATCGGCATGGTCTTCCAGAAGCCCAACCCGTTCCCGAAGTCCATCTACGACAACATCGCCTTCGGTCCCCGCACCACCGGGATGAAGGGGGACATGGACGAGATCGTCGAGCGAGCCTTGCGCGACGCAGCTCTCTGGGACGAGGTCAAGGATCGCCTGAAGGACAACGCCTACGGCATGTCCGGTGGCCAGCAGCAACGCCTCTGCATCGCCCGCTGCATCGCCGTCGAGCCCGACGTCATCCTCATGGACGAGCCCTGCTCCGCGCTCGACCCGATCTCGACCGCTCGCATCGAAGACCTCATGCAGGAGCTCAAGGAGCGTTACTCGATCGTGATCGTGACCCACAACATGCAGCAGGCGGCTCGGGTGGCCGACCGCACGGCCTTCTTCACGGTGCTCGCCGACGAGTCGACCAACGCCCGCACCGGGGTGCTCGTCGAGTACGACCGGACCGAGACGATCTTCTCCAACCCCGGGGACGTCCGCACCGAGAACTACGTCACCGGGCGGTTCGGGTGACTCCGTGGGTGTGGCACCGCTCGCACGCTGCGGCTGTGACGCTGTGACCGGGACGACGACTACGAGGAGGGCGAGATGACCGACACCCGCAAGAGCTTCCACCACGACCTCGACCTCATCCGCGACGACATCGTCCGGATGGGGGGGATGGTCTCCGAGTCGCTGAGCAGTGCCACCCAGGCTCTGCTCGACGGCGACCTGGCGACCGCCGAGGCCATCATCAACGGCGACGACGAGCTCGACGTCCTCGCCCTCGACGTCGAGGAGCGCTGCTACCAGCTCCTCGCCCTCCAGCAGCCCATGGCCTCGGATCTTCGCTCGCTGATGACCGCCATCCGGATGGTCGCCGAGATCGAGCGGTCGGGCGACCTCGTCGTCAACATCATGAAGGCGTCGCGACGGATGTACGGCACGGAGCTCGATCCCTCGGTCCGGGGCCTGCTCGAGCAGATGAGCGAAGGCGTCCATCGGCTGTTTCGGCTCTCGATCGATGCCTACGTCGACCGCGACGCCGCCCTCGCTGCCGCCCTCGACGACATGGACGACACCGTCGACGACCTTCACGTCGACTACATCGCCTCGATCTTCGAGACCCACGAGACGGGTGCCAGCGCCCTGCAGCTCTCGGTCCAGCTGGCGCTGGTGGGGCGCTTCTACGAGCGCATCGCCGACCACGCCGTGAACATCGGCGAGCGTGTCCGGTACATGGTGACGGGGCAGCTGCCGGAGCACACCGACGACGCACCCCTCGAGGAGAGCTGACGGCGGTGGGCGGGCCGAGCGGGGGAGGGGCGCTGGCGTTCGGCGTGGCCGCCCTGGTGATCGCCGTGCTGGTGGTGGTGGCCACGGGTGTCTCCCGGCGGTCGCTGCGCCGTCGCGTCGACTCGGTGGCGCTGCGGCTCGGCGGGCCGTCGGTCGAGGAGGGCGGGCGCGGGATCGAGAGGTCGCTCGGCCGACTCGAGCGCGCCGCCGACGTCGCCACCGAGACGGCCGACGCGGCCCGGACCGCCGCCGCCCGCCTCACCAGGGTCCTCGAGTCGATCCCCCAGGGCGTGGTGGTGTGGGATGAGGTGGGTCGTGAGGTGCACCGCAACGAGGCAGCACGGGCCTATGTCAGCGCCCGGCACGCCGACTCGTTGGTCGAGCAGGAGATCGAGGACGTGTTGCAGGACGCCCTGGCGGGCGACCCGCAGCGGCGCAACCTCGATCTGTTCGGCCCGCCCCGCCGGATGCTCGTGATCTCGGCGGTCGCCCTCGACGACGGCATCCGGGCGATCGGGGCCGTGGCCGTGATCGACGACGTGTCGGAGCGGCGCCGCCTCGAGGCGGTGCGGCGTGACTTCGTGGCCAACATCAGCCACGAGCTCAAGACCCCGGTGGGGGCTCTCGGCCTCCTCGCCGAGACCATTGCCTCCGAGGACGACGCCGCGGTCAGCCGGCGCCTGGCGGAGCGGATGACCGACGAGGCCTTCCGGGTGGCCCGCACCATCGACGACCTCCTCGACCTCAGCCGCATCGAGGCGGAGGAAGCCCCGCTGCGTGAGCCGGTGTCGGCGGGCCTCGTGGTGGCCGATGCCGTGGAGCGCACCCGCCCGCTGGCGGAGTCCCGGGCCATCACCATCGACGACAGCGGGGTGGAGCCCTCGCACACGCTGCGCGGCGACCGGCGCCAGCTGGCGTCGGCGGTGGGCAACCTCCTCGAGAACGCCTGCAAGTACAGCGACAAGGGCGCCTCGGTCGAGGTCGTCTCCCGGTCCTGGGGCACCTGGGTCGAGATCGAGGTGCGAGACCACGGGATCGGGATCCCCTCCCGCGACCTCGAGCGGGTCTTCGAGCGCTTCTACCGGGTCGACCGGGCCCGCAGCCGCGAGACCGGCGGCACCGGGCTGGGCCTGGCGATCGTCCGCCACGTGGCCAGCAACCACCGCGGCGAGGTGCGGCTCACGTCGCGCGAAGGGGAGGGGTCCACCTTCACCCTCCGCTTGCCGGCGAGCACGGGGCCGGTCGTGGTGACGTCGGTGGAGGACCGGCCCTGACCGCCGCGCCGGGCGAACCGCCGATCGTGCTGCTCGTGGAGGACGAGGAGTCCTTCATCGACGCCCTCGTGGTCGGCCTGCAGCGCGAGGGCTTCGACGTGCGGGTCGCCCGTGATGGGGTGGAGGCCCTCGAGCTCTTCGACCTGGTGGAGCCCGACCTCGTGCTCCTCGACCTGATGCTGCCGAGGATGTCGGGCATCGACGTCTGCCGCCAGCTCCGCACCCGCTCGACGGTGCCCATCATCATGGTCACGGCCAAGTCGTCGGAGATCGACACCGTCGTCGGCCTGGAGGTGGGCGCCGACGACTACGTCACGAAGCCCTACCGGCTGCGAGAGCTCGTCGCCCGCATCCGAGCCAACCTCCGGCGGGCACCCGAGGGCCGTCCTCCCGAGGGGGTGCTCGACGACGGGGGCGAGGTGCTCGAGGTCGGCGACGTCCGCCTCGACGCCGGGCGCCACGAGGTGGTCATCCGCGACCAGCAGGTGGCGCTACCCCTCAAGGAGTTCGAGCTGCTGGAGCTGCTCCTGGCCAACGCCGGCCGAGTGCTGACCAGGGACACGCTCATCAGCGAGGTCTGGGGCGCCGACTACGTGGGCGACACCAAGACCCTCGACGTGCACGTCAAGCGGCTCCGGGCCAAGGTGGAGGCGGACCCCGCGAGCCCGACCCGGATCGTGACCATTCGCGGCCTCGGCTACAAGTACGAGCGGCCAAAGGGCTGAGGCGAGCCCGAAAAACGCCACGTTCGTCCTCGACAAGGCCCGCGAGGGAGGCGCACACTCGTCTCTAGGAGGCGAAGGGCAGAGCGGGGCGATCGACGCCTCCGCGCCGGCATCTCGCCGACGTCGAGGACCCCGCCGCGAACAAGGGGGATGTCGATGTACTTCTACACGCGCATGGGCCGGGTCCGGCCGGGCCGAATGGCCGACGCGACCGGTTGGGCGGTGGACCTCACCGGGCGGGTCAACCAGGTCACCGGTCTGCGAGTCGGCCTGTGGACCACCATGTTCTCACCGGGCGTGGGGACGATGGCGTGGTCCACCTTCGTGCCCGACCTGATGACCCTGGACGAGGCGAACGGCAAGCTCATGGCCGACCAGGCCTTCCTGGCCGAGGTCGAACGTGGCGGCGAGATCTTCACCGAGGCCGGCATGGACGACAGCGTCGCCCAGCTGGTGCACACGGCCGGAGAGCCGGTGACCGACCCCCGCTACGCGTCGATCGTGCTGAGCGGCATGGCCGCGGGTGGCTTCGGCAAGGGCATCGAGGTGGGCATCGAGATCGCCGAGCGGGCGACGCGACTCAGCGGGATCTCCACCTCGTTCCTGGTGGCTGCGACCGGTCCGTACGCGGGCTGCGCGTGGATCGCCGCATCGGAGACGCTCGACGCGCTCGACAGCGGCGAGCGCGCCGTGAACTCGAACCCGGACTTCATCGCCTACCTCGACGAGGCGGCCGCCGATGTCTACCGGCCCGAGATCAGCACCCAGACCCTCTGGAGCCGCATCACCTGAGGGTCCCGCGCTCGGCGGCTCGAGCCGCCGTCTGGTCGAGGTCAGCGCCGAGGCGGTGGCCCAGCCCCGCCGGGCGCGGCAGGGCCCTCCTGACCGACCCAGGGGGGCGAGCCGGTCAAGAGGGCCCTGGGCCGCGCCGTCTGGTCAGCGGCGCAGCGACAGCGACCGGCGACCGCGACGGGCCGAGGCGGGCAGCAGGTCGTCGTCGCCCCGGCACCAGCGGGAAGGGGCGGCGGATGCCTCGGCGGTGTGGTCGGTGGCCTCGGAGGCGGGCGCGAGGTCGGCGTAGGCCTCGGTCGCCTCGGCGCTCACCAGCCACTCGTCGGGGATGGCGTGGTCGGCGGTCTCGGGCTCGGGCTCGAGGGCGTGGCGCTCGGCAGCGGGCGCCCCCTCGGGCGGACCGGGGACCCACTCGGCAAAGGCCTCGTCGAGCGCCTCTTCCTCCGCCCACGTCGGCAGGGTTGCCTCGGCAGCGCTGTTGGGGGCGGGCGGCGTGGCGTCGTGCTCGGCACCAGAGGTGTCCGAGCGGTAGACGTCACCGAGGAGGCGAGAGAGATCTGACATGCTCGTTTCATCGGCGGTGTGCCCGCTCTCCTTGAGCACTGATCGCGGCGCGTCCGAGTTCGGTTGAGGGGGGTACGGTCGTCGGGTGGACGCGTTCGACCTGAGCCCCGGTCGCCGCCGGCGGCCGAGCGGGCCCCCGCCCCCCGAGGGGTGGCGCCCGCTCGCCCCCTCCCCGACGCCGGGGGCCACCGCCACCGCGCCCTTCGCCCGCCTCGCCCGCGCCCACGCCTTCTCGTCGGCGGGCGACACGCTCATCGCCATGGCCCTGGCAGGGTCGCTGTTCTTCTCGATCTCGCCCGACGCCGCCCGCACCCGGGTGGCGCTGTACCTGGTGCTCACCATGGCGCCGTTCGCGGTGGTGGCGCCGCTCATCGGGCCCTGGATCGACCGCAAGGAGGGCGGTCGACGGTCGATGGTCGTGCTGTCGGCTGCCATCCGGGCCGTCCTCTGCCTGGTGATGGCCGACTCGCTCGACAGCCTCCTGCTCTTCCCCCTCGCCTTCGCCGTCCTCGTGCTGGGGAAGGGCTACCAGGTGGCCAGGGTCTCGCTGGTCCCCGGCCTCGTCCGCGACGAGTCCGAGCTGGTGGAGGCCAACTCGAAGCTCACGCTCATCAGCGGGATCGTCGGCTTCATCGCCGCGATCCCCGGCGTGGTGCTCCTCCAGCTGGGCTCGCCGTGGGTGCTGCTGCTCGCCGCGCTGGTCTTCTGCGCCGGCACGGTGGCGGCCACGCGCATCCCGCCCACGGCCGTCGCCCCCGAGGTCGCCGGGCCCGAGGAGCGGGCCGAGCTGCGCAGCGCCGGCATCCTCCTCGCCGCCAGCGCCATGGCGGTGCTCCGGGGTGTGGTCGGCTTCCTTGCGTTCTTCGCTGCCTTCTACCTACGGGGTGACGACGCGCCGGCGTGGTGGTTCGGCGTGGTCCTCGGGGCCAGCGCCGTCGGTGCGCTGCTGGGAGCCAGCGTGGCCCCCTTCGTCCGGCGTCACATCCGCGAGGAGCGCATCCTGCTGTCGATGCTCGCCCTGGTGTCGTTCGGTGCCCTGCTCGCCCTCAACACCAGCGGCCGGGAGTCGGTGGCGCTCCTTGCCGGCCTGGTGGGCGTGGCCGCCAGCGCCGGGAAGCTGAGCTTCGACTCCATCGTCCAGCGCGACGCTCCCGACGCCAACCAGGGCCGGTCCTTCGCCCGCTTCGAGACCCGCTTCCAGCTGGTGTGGGTCGCCGGCGCCTTCCTGCCGGTCGTGATCCCCCTCCCTCTCGGGGTCGGGTACACGGGGATGGCCGTCACCACCGCGGTCGCCGCCTTCCTCTACGCCACCGGTCGCAAGCTGAGCGCCCCGGCGCGGGTCCGGGCGTCGGTTGCCTCCGGCACCGCCGAGGCCAGGCGCCGCTGGCGGGAGCGGCTCCCGCACCTCCACCGGTGAGGGTGCTCGTGCTCGGCGAGGCGTGCCCGGCGCCGAGCGCCACAATGGGGCCATGAGCCTCGTGGACGCCACCGGCGACGCCTTCGCCGGTGTCGCCGGCCAGGAGGCGATGGTGGCCCACCTGCGCGCTGCCGCCGCCGCACCGGTGCACGCCTACCTCCTCGTCGGCCCTGCCGGCGCCGGGTCCCGGGCCGGCGCGGTGGCCTTCAGCGCCGCCCTCCTGTGCCCGGAGGGTGGGTGCGGCGACTGCCGTGACTGCCGCCTCGCCCTCGCCGGTGAGCACCCCGACGCACTCACCTTCGCGCCCACGCGCGCCTTCCTCCGGAAGGAGGACGCCGAGGAGATCATCCGCCTCGCCATGCGCAGCCCGGTCGAGGGCAGGCGCAAGGTCCTGGTCCTCACCGAGCTCCACCGGGTCCAGGTGGTGGCCCCGATGCTCCTCAAGACGATCGAGGAGCCGCCGGCCAGCACCGTGTTCGTGATCCTCGCCGACCACATCCCGCCCGAGCTGGTCACGATCGCGTCCCGATGCGCCCGGATCGACGTTCCTCCGCTCGACGACGCCGTGGTGGCGCGCCAGCTCGCCGCCGAGGGCGTCGACGGCGAGGTGGCGGCCCTGGTGGCGACCGCCGCCGGTGGTGACCTCGACCGAGGCCGCCTGCTCGTGGGGGACGAGGGCCTGGCCGCCCGGCGGGAGGCGTGGGCGAGGGTGCCGGAGCGGCTCGACGGCACGGGTGCCGCGGTGCACGTGGTGGCGGCCGAGCTCCTCGCCGCCGTCGAGGAGGCGGCCGAGCCCCTGCGCCGAGCCCAGGCCGAGGAGGCGGCCCTGCTCGACGAGCGCCTCGTCGCCTCCGGCGAGCGCGGCTCCGGTCGCAAGCAGCTCGAGGACGAGCACAAGCAGCAGGTCCGACGCCACCGGGCCGCCGAGCTGCGCTTCGGGCTGCGTGCCGTCGCCGGGCGCTACCGCGACGCCCTGGCGGCCGGGACCGCGCCCGAGGGGTCGGTGGCGGGGGTCGATGCCGTCCACGAGGCAGCCGCCGCCCTCGGCCGCAACGTCAACGAGCCGCTGTTGCTCCAAGCCCTGCTCCTGCGCCTGCCGCCGCTGCGCGGCCGGGGATAGCCGGGCCGGAGCCTGCCGGCGAGGCCGCTACCATGGCGCCCCGCGGGGCCCACGCGCCTCCGCTCGGTGCACGCCCGCCCGGGTAGCTCAGATGGCAGAGCGACGCTCTCGTAAAGCGTAGGTCACGGGTTCGATTCCCGTCTCGGGCTCCACGCCACGCCACCACACCTCCCGTCGCCCCAGGTGGCCTCCCGGGGTGGCCCGCCGGTAGAAAGGGTCTGCCCATGGCCGATCAAGCGCGCTTCACCGACCTCGCCATGGAGCACATGCCGTCGCTCTACACGGCGGCGCTGCGGATGACGCGGCGGCCCGCCGATGCCGAGGATCTCGTCCAGGAGACCTACCTCAAGGCCTACCGGGGCTTCGGGGGCTTCACCGAGGGGACGAACCTGCGGGCCTGGCTCTACCGGATCCTCACCAACACCTACATCAACCGGTACCGGGCGCAGCAGCGCCGGCCCGACGAGTCCGACCTCGGCGAGCTGGAGGACCTGTACCTCTACCGTCGCCTCGGCGGCCTCGAGCAGGCCCGGGCCAGCCGCAGCGCCGAGGACGAGCTGATGGACCTCTTCGGCGAGGCCGAGGTCAAAGACGCCCTCGAAGCGCTGCCCGAGCAGTTCCGCATCGCCGTGCTCCTCGCCGACGTCGAGGGCTTCGCCTACAAGGAGATCGCGGAGATCCTCGACATCCCGATCGGCACGGTGATGAGCCGCCTGCACCGCGGCCGCAAGGCCCTCCAGCGGGCCCTGTACGACTTCGCGTCCTCGCGCGGCCTCACCGAGCGCGGCGAGCCCTCCGGGTCCTGATCGTGGACCCGCCCGTCCTCCGCTCCGCCACACCGGGAAGAACTCGGCGACCGCGCCGGTTGTACCGTCTCGGACGCAGTCCGACGGCCGGCGCCACCGACCGCCGACGACACCGACCCGGGTGGAACCCCACGTGACCGAGCCTGATTGCAGCGAGGCGCTTCGCGAGCTCTACGTCTTCCTCGACGGCGAGCTCACCGTCGAGCGCCGGGCGACCATCCGCCGCCACCTCGACGACTGCCACGACTGCCTCGAGGTCTTCGACTTCGAGGCCGAGCTCAAGATGGTCATCGCCCGCAAGTGCGTCGACACCCCGCCGGACCACCTCCTGGAGCGCATCGCCCGGGCGCTCGGCCAGCCCGACCCGGGCACCTGACGCCGGTCCGCCCGCGGTGTGGGGACCACCCTCGGTCAGGCGTACGATGGAGCCATGGACCTCTCCGCTGCGACCCTGGCCTCCCAGGTCTGGCACTACTGGATCGCCGTCCCCCTCACTGCGGGGGCCGTGCTGGCGGTGGTCGCCACCGCCATCGGCTACCTGAAGAAGGTCAAGTCGGCGCAGTACCCACGCCAGTAGCGGCGATGCGGCCGACGGCGGAAGCGACGAGATGAGGGATGCGGTGGCCTGGGGGCTCGCCGAGAAGGTGGCGGTGCGCGTCTCCGGACGTGAGCCCTTCGCCGCCTCGTACCACCACGACTCCCTCGCCGGCGACTTCGAGGAGCTCACCGCCGAGGCCGAGACCCTCGTGTCGGAGGCCACGGGACTCGTCTCGCTCGCCGGTCCCGCCCGGGCCCGGGTCACCGACCGCGTCGGTTGGGTGCGCGCCAACGTGGCGTCGTTCCAGCGACTGCTCCGACCCCTGACCGAGAAGCTCGGCGAGACGGTGGGTGCCAACCCCGTGGCGGGCGCCGTCACCCGCAACGTCGCCGGCGCCGAGCTCGGGGCCCTGCTCGGCTGGATGTCGACCCGGGTGCTCGGCCAGTACGACCTGCTGATCGTCGAGGAGGAGTCACCCGAGGACCAGGACCTCGTCTACTACGTGGGGCCGAACATCTTGGCCCTCGAGAAGCGCTTCGCCTTCCCGCCGCGCGAGTTCCGGCTCTGGCTGGCCCTCCACGAGGTCACCCACCGGCTGCAGTTCACCGGCATCCCCTGGTTGCGGCCCCACTTCCTCTCGCTGGTCGAGGGCAGCATCGGCGACGTCTCCGTCGACCCCAAGCGCTTCCTCGACGTCATCCGCCGCGCGGCCGACGAGGTCCTCGCCGGGCGGAACCCGCTCGACGAGGGCGGCATCGTGGCGCTGGTGGCCACCCCCGAGCAGCAGCTGGTCATGTCCCGGATCGGGGGCATGATGAGCCTCCTCGAGGGCCACGGCGACGTCACCATGGACCGGGCCGGCGCCGACCGGATCCCCTCGGCCGAGCGCTTCGGTCGAGTCCTCCGCCAGCGGCGCGCGCAGCGTTCGGGCCCGGCACGGGTCCTCCAGAAGCTCATCGGCCTCGAGGCCAAGCTCAACCAGTACGAGCAGGGGGAGCGTTTCATCGAGGCGGTCGAGGCCGCCGGGGGCACCGGGCTGCTCGACCGGGCATGGACGGGTCCCGAGTGGCTCCCGTCGATGGACGAGATCCGCGCCCCGGCGATGTGGATCGAGCGGGTCGAGGCCCTCGCGGGCGCCGACGCCGGGACATCCACGAGCTGAGCGGGCCATGGCGACGGTCCTGATCGTCGACGGGGTCGGTGGCCGCCGCGCTCGCCTCGCCGCGGCGCTGGCAGCCGAGGGGCACGCGGTCGAGGCGGTGCCGAGCGCCTTGGCCGGCCCCGAGCGCCTCGCCGGCGACGCCGTCAACGTGGTGCTCCTCGCCCTCTCGCTCCCCGGCGGGGCCGCCTGGCGGTTCCTGGCCGCCCTCAAGGGACCACTGCCGTCGCCCGGCAGCGACGTGCCCGTGCTGGTGTTGGGCGACGACGACGCCGAGCAGCGGATCCGCAGCGGGATCGAGGGTGCCGTCGAGTACCTCGGGCCCCCGCACCGCGACGGCGACGTGGTCGTCGCCGTCCAGCGAACCCTCGAGGGCGGGCCCGAGCTCGAGCAGCGCCGTGCCGCCCAGCGCCGGGCCCTGGCCGAGCTCGCCCACCAGGAGGGCGGCGGCGGCCCCCGTGAGGAGGCCGTCGTGCCCCGCCTCACCCGCTTCGAGCACCGGAACCGGACCCCGGGCCCCCTGCCCGCCCTCATGACGGCCAGGGAGCGCCTCGGCACCCTCACCGACGCCCAGCGCGCCCTGGTCGAGGAGCTGGCCGCGAGATCGGCAAGCGAGGCTGCCGTCCACCTGGGGGTCAGCCGCTCCAACGTCTACGCCAGCCTGCGTCGCATCGTCCGCAAGCTGGAGGTCGGCTCGGTCGACCACCTGCGGACGCTGATCCGCGACCACGGCCTGCTCGGGGAGCCGTGACGGCTGCGCGCCCGGCGGTCACCGACGAGCTGCTGGCGCGCTGCGCCTTCCCCCCACCCGGCACCGCCGCCACCGTGGCCGCGTCGGGCGGGGCCGACTCGCTCGCCCTCCTGCTCCTCGCGGTGGCCGCCGGCCTCGACGTGACCGCGGTGCACGTCGATCACGGCCTGCGCCCGGGCTCCGATCTCGAGGCCGGGGTCGTCGCTGCGGCAGCCGGGTCGCTCGGCGTCCCGTGGTCATCGGTCCGGGTCGAGGTCGGCGCCGGCCCGAACCTCGAGGCTCGTGCCCGCAAGGCCCGCCGGGCGGTGCTGCCGGCCGACGCCATGACCGGTCACACGCTCGACGACCGGGCGGAGACCGTGGTGCTCAACCTCCTCCGGGGTTCGGGGCTCGACGGGCTCGGCGGCATCCGGCCGGGACCCACCAAGCCCATCCTCGCCCTGCGACGCGCCGAGACCACCGCCCTGTGTGAGGCAGCGGGCCTGGTGGTGGTCGACGACCCGAGCAACCGCGACCCCGCCTTCCGGCGCAACCGGGTCCGCCACGAGCTGCTGCCCCTCGCCAACGACGTGGCCGAGCGCGACCTGGCACCTGTCCTCGCCCGCACCGCCGACCTGCTGGCCGACGATGCCGCCGCGCTCGACGCCCTCGCTCTGGCCCTCGATCCCACCGACGCCCGAGCACTGGCGGCGGCGCCGGTGGCCGTCGCCCGTCGCGCCGTCCGGGGCTGGCTGGTCTCGGCGGCGCCGCCGCACCCGCCCGACGCCGCCACCGTCGCCCGGGTGCTGGCGGTCGCCGGTGGCGAGGCCCGGGCCACCGAGGTGGGCGCCGGTCGACGGGTGGCCCGAACCGCGGGACGCCTCCGCCTCGAGCCACCGGACGGTGGCGCCGGCCGTGCACCGTAGAGTCGAGCGCCATGGGCGACGACCAGGGGGCCAGCGATCTGGGTGAGGTGGTCGTCGCCGCCGACCAGCTGCAGGCCCGGGTGGCCGAGCTCGGCGCCCAGATCACCGAGGACTACGCCGGCCGGCCCCCGCTGCTCGTCGGCGTCCTCAAGGGGGCCATCATGTTCATGGCCGACCTGTCCCGGGCGATCGACCTGCCCGTCGAGCTCGACTTCATGGCGGTCTCCTCCTACGGCAGCACCACCCGCACGAGCGGGGTGGTGCGCATCGTGAAGGACCTCGACATCGACCTCGCTGGTCGCCACGTGCTGCTGGTCGAGGACATCGTCGACAGCGGGCTCACCCTCGCCTACCTACGCCGCAACCTCATGGTCCGCAGCCCCGCCAGCCTCGAGGTGTGCGCCCTGCTCGTGCGCGCCGGCCACGCCCTCGACGAGGCCGACCTCCGCTACGTCGGCTTCGAGATCCCGCCCGACTTCGTCGTCGGCTACGGCCTCGACGTGGCCGAGCGGCACCGGAACCTTCCCTTCGTCTGCCGCTACGCGGGCGATCCTCGGGCCTGACCCGGGCCTGACCCGGGCCGCCGAGGGGGAGCCTCGGGGGATCGGTAGCCTGGCGCCCACCAACCCATCGCTCACCCGGGGTCTCGCATCGTGCACAAGGTCGTTCGCAGTGTCGCCTTCTGGGTGGTCCTCGCCCTCGTGGTGGTGGTCGGCGCCGCCCAGGTCCTGACAGGCGGCGGCGACGAGCGCCAGGAGCTGCGCTACGACGAGTTCCGCGACCGGGTGGTCGCCGGCGAGGTCGCCGACGCCGCGGTCGACATCGGCGACCGGACGTCGACGATCACCGGGGAGCTCGTCAACGGCACCACGTACGAGACGACCTTCGCCACCGAGTCGAGTGACCGGGTCACCTCCCTGCTCGACGAGGCCGACCTGCCCTACACCGTCGACACCGAAGAGGGCTCGTTCCTGGTCAGCATGCTCATCTCCCTGCTGCCGTTCGTGCTGATCCTCGGCATCTTCTTGTTCTTCATCAACTCGATGCAGGGCGGTGGCAACAAGGTCATGCAGTTCGGCAAGTCGAAGGCCAAGCCGGTCGCCAAGGACCAGCCCAAGGTCACCTTCGCCGACGTCGCCGGCTCCGACGAGGCCGTCGAGGAGCTCCAGGAGATCAAGGAGTTCCTCGAGTCGCCCGCCAAGTTCCAGGCCATCGGGGCCAAGATCCCCAAGGGCGTTCTGCTGTTCGGTCCTCCCGGCACGGGCAAGACCCTGCTGGCCCGGGCCGTCGCCGGCGAGGCCGGCGTCCCGTTCTTCTCGATCTCGGGGTCCGACTTCGTGGAGATGTTCGTCGGCGTCGGTGCCAGCCGCGTGCGTGACCTCTTCGAGCAGGCCAAGGCCGCCAGCCCGGCGATCATCTTCGTCGACGAGATCGACGCCGTCGGCCGTCACCGCGGCGCGGGCATGGGCGGCGGCCACGACGAGCGCGAGCAGACCCTCAACCAGCTGCTCGTCGAGATGGACGGCTTCGACGTGAAGTCGGGCGTCATCCTCATCGCCGCCACCAACCGGCCCGACATCCTCGACCCGGCGCTCCTGCGACCCGGCCGCTTCGACCGCCAGATCGTGGTCGACCGCCCCGACATGGAGGGCCGCCGGGCCATCCTCAACGTCCACGGCAAGGGCAAGCCCCTCGGGTCCGACATCGACATCAAGGTCCTCGCCCGTCGCACCCCGGGCTTCACGGGGGCCGACCTGGCCAACCTCATGAACGAGGCGGCGCTGCTCACCGCCCGCCGGGGCGACCGCAGCATCGACATGTCCGCCATGGAGGAGGCCATCGACCGGGTGATGGCCGGGCCCGAGCGCAAGAGCCGGGTCATGTCCGACAAGGAGAAGCGGGTCATCGCCTACCACGAGGGGGGCCACGCCCTCGTCGGCCACGTGCTGCCGGGCACCGACCCGATCCACAAGGTCTCCATCGTCGCCCGCGGCCGGGCCCTCGGCTGGACCCTTGCCCTTCCCACCGAGGACAAGCACATGCAGACCCGCTCCGAGCTGCGCGACGAGCTGGCCATGCTCCTCGGCGGACGCACCGCCGAGGAGCTGGTCTTCGGCGACCCCACCACCGGCGCCCAGAACGACATCGAGCGGGCCACCCAGATCGCCCGGTCGATGGTCACCGAGTTCGGCATGGCCGACGACCTCGGTCCGCAGCAGCTCGGCCAGAAGGCCGGCGAGCCGTTCCTCGGCCGCGACATGGGCCACGAGCGCAACTACTCCGACGAGGTGGCGGCCAAGGTCGACTCCGAGGTCCGCCGGCTCATCGACAACGCCCACACCGAGGCCGAGGAGATCCTCTGCCAGCACCGCGCCACGCTCGACCGCCTCGCCGACGCCCTCATCGAGCACGAGACGCTCGACACCGCCGAGCTGATGGAGATCTTCGGCGAGCTGCCGGAGTGGTCTGGCGTCGACGCGGCGCCCGCCAAGCGCCGCGCCCCGGCGCGGCCTCGCGCCGCCAAGGGTGCGGTGGCGGCGGCGGCGACGGCGGCCGACGACGCGCCCGCACCCAAGGGCCGGCCCAAGGCGCCGGCACGGCGACGCCGGCCGAGCGCGGGGCCGGCGCCCGCATGACCGCTGCGGACGACCGCACGGTCGTGGCGCGGAGCCAGTCCGACCTCGAGGGCAACGGCGAGCTGCCGCCAGCCATGGTCGACAAGCCCCGCATCGAACGGGCGGTGCGCGAGATCCTCGAGGCCATCGGGGAGGACCCCGACCGCGACGGCCTGGTCAACACGCCCGCGCGCGTCGCCCGCCTGTACGAGGAGGTGTGCGCCGGCCTGCACGAGTCGGCCGACCACCACCTGGCGGTGACCTTCGAGGCCGACCACGACGAGATGGTCATGGTCCGCGACATCCCCGTCTACTCCCTCTGTGAACACCACCTGATCCCGTTCTTCGGCCAGGCCCACGTGGCGTACATCCCGGGCCGCGACGGGCGCATCACCGGGCTCTCCAAGCTGGCCCGCCTGGTCGACGCCTACGCCAAGCGGCCCCAGGTGCAGGAGAAGCTCACCACCCAGATCGCCGACGAGATCGAACGCACCCTGCAGCCGCGGGGCGTGCTGGTGGTGATCGAGGCCGAGCACCTGTGCATGTCGATGCGCGGCGTGCGCAAGCCGGGCTCCTCGACGGTGACCTCGGCGGTGCGGGGGCTGTTCCGCGACAATGCGGCCACGCGCAGCGAGGCGATGGACTTCATCCACCGCTCCCACCGTTGAGCGCATCGGCGCCCCCGGGAGGTCGGCCTCTGGTCATGGGAGTGCTGAACGTCACGCCCGACTCGTTCTCCGACGGTGGTCGCTACGTCGACCCCGAGGCGGCGGTCGCCCACGGCTTGGCGATGGTCGCCGAGGGCGCCGACGTGGTCGACGTCGGTGGTGAGTCGACCCGGCCCGGGGCCGAGCCCGTCACGCCCGGCGAGGAGCGCCGGCGGGTTGAGCCGGTGGTCGCCGCCCTGGCGCCCCACGTGCGGGTGTCGGTCGACACCCGCCGCGCCGAGGTCGCCGTCGCCGCCATCGGTGCCGGGGCCACCTTGGTCAACGACGTGTCGGCGTCGCTCTGGCGGGTGGCAGCCGAGGCGCAGGTCGGCTGGGTGGCCATGCACATGCAGGGTGAGCCCCGGACCATGCAGGACGACCCCCGCTACGACGACGTGGTGTCCGAGGTCCGCGACCACCTGGTGGCGCGGGCCGAAGAGGCGCTCGCCGGCGGGGTCGGCGAGGTCTGGGTCGACCCGGGGATCGGGTTCGGCAAGACCGGGACCCACAACCTGGAGCTGCTTCGCCGCCTCGACGAGCTGGTCGCCGCCGGCCACCCCGTGGTGGTGGGCGCCAGCCGGAAGCGGTTCCTCGGCGACCTCACCGGCGGCGCCCCGGTCGACGACCGCCTCGAGGCGTCGGTGGCCGTGGCGGTGTGGTCCATGGCGCACGGGGTCGCCATGGTGCGGGTGCACGACGTGGCGGCCACCGTGGCCGGTGCCCGCCTGCTCGGCGACGAGGTGGCGGTGTGAGCGTGACCGGTCGACCCGCGATCGGCGCGAGGATGGTGCGGTGAAGGGAAAGTGGGCGCAGGGCATCGTCCCCCGGAACTTCGCCTGGGTCCTCAAGGATCGACTCGCGGTCAGCGAGCGGCTCGGCGGCTACGGCGAGAGCCACCGCCGCGTCCGGCGCCAGGAGGAGATCATCTGGGCCCAGCAGCAGGGGTTCACCTGCATCGTGAGCCTGCTGGCTTCGCCCCACAACCTCCACGCGTACGAGGAGGCGGGGATGCCCGCCGTCCACATCCCCTTCACCGCCGGCGAGGAATCCGCCGAGCTGCTGACCAGCCTCTACGGCGAGCTGCACACCAGGCTCGGGGCCGGGGAGCAGCTCCTGGTCCACCAGGAGGAGGTCAGCGACACCCTCCAGGGCGCAGTGGCCGGGTACCTGGTGCACGCCGGCATGGTGCCGGAGCCGCCCCGGGCGATCGCCATGCTCGAGCACCTGGTGCACCGCCAGATGGGCCCCACCGGCCGCCGTCTCGTGACCATCGCCGCCCGACTCACCCCCGCCGGTGGCTGACGACCGCATCGAGCTGCGGGGGCTTCGCCTCCTCGGCATCTGCGGTGTCCTGCCCGAGGAGCAGGACCGGGCCCAGCCCCTCGAGGTCGACCTCGACGTCCTGGCCGACCTCACGGCCGCCGGCCGCTCCGACGACCTGGCAGACACCATCGACTACGGGGCGGTGTGCACCCGTGTGGAGCTCACGGTCACGGGGAGCCGGGTGGCGCTCCTCGAGCACCTCGCCGAGCGCATCGCCGAGGTCGTCCTCGCCCTCGACCCCCGCATCAGCGGGGTGACCGTGGGCATCCGCAAGCTGCGGCCCCCGGTACCCCAGGACCTGGCCACGTCGGGGGTCTGCATCACCCGTCACCGGTGAGAGCGTTCCTCTCCCTCGGGTCGAACCTGGGCGACCGCGCCGCCTTCCTGCGGCAGGCGGTGGCCGCCATGCCCGACGTCGTGGCGGTCTCGCCCGTCTACGAGACGGGCCCGGTCGGGGGGACGGAGCAGGGCCGCTACCTCAACGCCGTGGTCGAGCTCGACACCGAGCTGGAGCCGCGGGCGCTCCTCGAGCTGTGCGCCCGGCTGGAGGCCGACGCGAAGCGGGTGCGCCTCGAGCGGTGGGGTCCCCGGACCCTCGATGTCGACGTCCTACTGGTGGGCGACCTCACCGTCGACGAGCCCGACCTCGAGGTGCCCCACCCCCGCATGTGGGACCGTCGCTTCGTCCTCGCCCCCCTCGCCGACCTCGCCCCCGAGCTGGTGCCCGCAGCGGTGCTGGCGCGCAGCGAGGGAGAGGTCGAGCAGGTCGAGGGCCTCACGCTCCGCTAACCGACCGGGTTCTTCCTACTTGATTCCTACTCCTGGTAGCATGCTGGTATGAAGCTGAGCGTGAGCCTTCCCGACGAGGACGTCGACTTCC
Source organism: Acidimicrobiales bacterium (assembly GCA_035512495.1). NCBI lineage: Bacteria > Bacillati > Actinomycetota > Acidimicrobiia > Acidimicrobiales > Acidimicrobiales bacterium. The sequence goes on along the minus strand of DATKDW010000085.1, from coordinate 2,972 downwards.
TGGATCGCTACGCGTCGAACCAGGGGATCGGTTCACGCTCCGCCGCCGTGAGGAGGGCCGTCCGGCTGCTCCGCGCCTCGGAGCTCGGACCCGCCTACGAGGACGCGTGGGCCGACTGGGCCGACGGCTCCGACGAGGTGTGGGAGCCGTCCGTCGGCGACGGGCTCGCCTGATGCGCCGAGGCGAGATCCGGCTCGTCGATCTCGACCCATCCCGAGGCGCGGAGGCAAACAAGCGCCGACCAGCCGTCATCGTGAGCAACGACGGTGCGAACACGACGGCCGAGCGCCTGGGCCGAGGTGTGATCACCGTCGTCCCGGTCACCTCCAACGTGACCCGCGCTCATCCGTTCCAGGTGATCTTGGATGCCGCCAGCACCGGCCTCGACCGGGACTCGAAGGCCCAAGCGGAACAGGTCCGGTCGGTCGCCGTCGAGCGCATCGGTCCCCGTCTCGGCGATCTCACCGGCGAGCTCGTGGCAGCACTCGACGAAGCGTTGCGCCTCCACCTCGCCCTCTGAGGTTGGGGCTGTCGGCCCGGGTTCGGTGTCACATGCCGTTCGTAGGATCGGGTCATGGGTGAACAGGTGTGCGATGTGGTGGTGGTCGAGGGCGTGGTTGGCGACGAGGTGGGGCGGTTGCCGTTGGAGCGGTTGGAGGCGGAGATCACGTCGTTGGCAGGCCAGCTGGCGGCGGCGGAGTGCCGGTGGTTGTTGTTGGTGGCGGAGATGGATCGTCGGCGGGGGTGGGAGTCGTGGGAGTGCCGGTCGTGCGCGCAGTGGTTGTCGTGGCGGTGCGGGCTGAGCTTGCGTGCGGCACACGAGCGGGTGCGGGTGGCCAGGGCGCTTGGTGGTTTGCCGGTGGTGACGGAGGCGTTCTCGTCGGGGCAGCTGTCGTATTCGAAGGTGCGGGCGGTGACCCGGTTCGCCACTGAGGCGACGGAGTCCGAGGTGGTGGAGATGGCCACCCATGCCACTGCGGCTCATCTCGACACGATTGCGGCGGCGCATGCCCGGGCGGGTGATGTGGGGGCGGCGGAGCGTCGGGAAGCGCAGCGGTACGTGCGGTGGCACACCGATGACGACGGCACCTTCGTGTTGTCGGCTCGTCTGCCGCCGGAGGCGGGTGCGTTGGTGCGTCAGGCGGTCGAGGCGGCGGTGGAGCTGTTGCGCGCCGATGAGCGGCGAGCCGAGCGGGAGGCCGCCGCGGCTGATGGCGATGACGGGCCCGAGTGCCCCGCGGGGCACTCCCCGGACACCGATTGCCCGGAGACTGCGCTGGCCGTTGAGGGTTCGGAGTGCCCCGCGGGGCACTCCCCGGACGTCGACGACCAGGGCGGATCTGTGGTGGAGGGCGTCGTGAACCCGGATGATCCGGTCGGGGCTCGGCGGGCTGATGCGTTGGGGGCGATCATGGCGGCGGCGTTGGCGGGTGAGCCGTTGGAGCGCTTGGTGGTGCACCGCCACCAGGTGGTGGTCCACGCCGATCTCGGCCTGGACCAGGGCGATGGGGTCGGGTTGTCCGGTCACCTCCAGGACGGGCCCGGCCTGTCGGCTGAGACCATCCGGCGCCTGGCGTGTGACTCGACCATCGTCACGATGGTCACCGAGGACGGCGAGCCGGTCGGCACCACCCAGACCTCCAGTGTCCCGGCGGCCACCCGGCGGGCGGTGGTGAACCGGGATCACCGGCGGTGCCGGTGGCCGGGCTGCACCAGCCGCCACGTCGATGTGCACCACATCACGTATCAGTCCAACGGCGGCAGCCATGCCGTGAGCAACCTGTTGTTGTTGTGCCGTCACCACCACCGGGCCGTCCACGAGGGCGGCTACCGCATCACCGGCACTGCCACCGCTGCGGTGTTTCTCCGTCCCGACGGCACCTTCGTGCCGAGCTGCCACGGCGGGGTCACGCCTGGCACCGGTGATCTCGCCGAGGCCAACCAGCGGCTCGGCATCGACATCGGCCCCGACACCATCGAGACCCGCTGGGACGGCGAACCCCTCGACCTCCACCACACCATCTGGGCGCTCCTCACCCACGAACCCCGGGCCGCCTGAACCCGAGTGCCCCGCGGGGCACTCTGAGACCGTGCGAGCACTCGCCGGTCCGCCAGGGGAAACCCCCCAGCAGGGGCCGAACTGCCGTCCGGAAGTCCTTGGCGGATCTCGGCGGGGTGCGTCTACCGTGGGCGCGCCCGCCGAAACGTGTGAGGAAGGAGGTGCCCGCAGATGGATCGTCACATCCCTGGAGCACCTCGTCGCGGGTCGAGCTGACCAAGCGCTGAATGCGTGCTCCGCATCCCTTGGAGCACGCATGACATCAGTAGGACCTTGGCCGCAAGAAGCTGCCACCGACATCGCGACCGCCACCGAGTGGGTCGAGCAGGTGGTCGGGGCCCCCGCCCGCTTCAGCCGACTCCTCCGTGAGAAGCTCTGGGGCTTCACCGCCCTGTTCACCACCGACGAGGACGCCGTGGTCCTCAAGGTCGCTTCGCCACCGCTGTTCCCGGCGGCGCACCTCGCACACGCCGCTGCGCATCGAGCCGCGCCCCACGCGGTCCCTGAGCTTCTGGCCTGGTCGGACCGCGGCGACCAGCACTGGTCGCTCTTCCGCAACATCGACGGCCTCCCGGCGCGCGTCGTGGGAGCGGATGCAGTGTTCGCCGTGGTCGACATCGTCTCTTCCATCCAGGTCCATCTCGCCCACGACCTACCGATCGGCCTTCCGTCGCTGCCGGCCGGCGCGGTAGCGAGCCTCCTCACGGACCTCGACGATCAACCCCGCGAGCTTGTCGCCGCGCTCGACGGAGAACGGGAACAGCTGTCGACCTGGGGTCACGAGCTGGATTCCCTCGTCCCGCTCTCGCTCGACCATGTCGATCTCCATCTCGACAACGTCCTGGTCGCAGCCGACCAACGCTTCGTCGTCCTCGACTGGGAGGAGGCAATCGCCAGCTGCCCGCTCTTCAGC
>DATKDW010000084.1 GCA_035512495.1 Acidimicrobiales bacterium | reverse complement strand
GGTGCTTCTCGAGCGTGCCCACCGTCAGAGCTCCCCGAGGATCTCGGCGACCTGGGCCACGTCCTTGTCACCGCGGCCGGACAGGTTGAGCAGCACGGTCTTGCCGGCCAGCTCGGCGCGGGCCCGGCTGATCCAGGCCAGAGCGTGGGCCGGCTCCAGCGCCGGGATGATGCCCTCGAAGCGGGCGAGGAGCTGGAAGGCGTCGAGCACCTCGGCGTCGGTGACCGACTCGTAGCGGGCCCGGCCGAGCTCGGCGAGGTGGGCGTGCTCGGGCCCGACGCCCGGGTAGTCGAGGCCGGCGGAGATGGACTCGGCCTCCTGCACCTGGCCGTGGTCGTCCTGGAGCAGGAACGAGGTCGAGCCGTGGACGATGCCGGGCACACCGTGGCCGACCGCTGCACCGCCGGCGGGCTCGACGCCGACCAGATCGGCGTCGGTGTCGACGAAGCCGGAGAAGATGCCGATGGCGTTGGAGCCTCCGCCGACGCACGCAGCCACGACGTCGGGCACCCGCCCGTCGAGGGCCAGGCACTGCTCGCGAGCCTCGGTGCCGAGCACCCGCTGGAGCTCGCGCACCATCCAGGGGTACGGGTGGGGGCCCATCGCCGAGCCCAGGCAGTAGTGGCTGGACTCGACCGTGGCCACCCAGTCGCGCATGGCCTCGTTCACGGCGTCCTTGAGGGTCTGCGAGCCGGTCTCGGCGGCGCGCACCTCGGCGCCGAGCAGGCGCATCCGGAACACGTTCAGCTTCTGGCGCTCCATGTCGACCGAGCCCATGTAGACGACGCACTCGAGGCCCAGCAGCGCCGCCGCCGTGGCGGTGGCGACCCCGTGCTGACCGGCGCCGGTCTCGGCCACGAGGCGCTGCTTGCCCATGCGCTGGGCGAGAAGGGCCTGGCCGAGCACGTTGTTGATCTTGTGACTGCCGGTGTGGTTCAGGTCCTCGCGCTTGAGCAGGAGGCGCAGGCCGAGCTCGTCGGAGAGCCGTTCACACACGGTGAGCGGGCTGGGCCGGCCGGCGTAGTCGCGCAGCAGGCCGTCGAGGCGGGCGCGGAAGGCGGCGTCGGCCCAGGCGTCGCGGAACTCCCGCTCGACCTCCTGGCAGGCACCGACGAGGGTCTCCGGGACGAACTGGCCCCCGAAGCGGCCGAAGCGGCCATCGGTGACGTCGCCCATCAGGGAGGAGGCGGGTTCGGTCGTGCTGGTCATCGAGCGGTCCAGAGGTCGGCGAGGGGCGGGTGGATGGTGGTCGAACCGGGATCGGCGGCCTTGGCCGCGGCGACGAAGGCGCGGACAGCACCGGGGTCCTTGCGGCCGATGGAGGCCTCGACACCGGATGCGACATCGACGCCCCAGGGCCCGACCGTGCGGATGGCCTCGTCGACGGTGTCGGGACGCAGGCCACCGGCGAGCAGGACCCGGTGGCGGCGGGTGAGATCGCCGACCAGGCTCCAGTCGAAGGGCACGCCGCCGCCCGGTGTGGGCGCGTCCAGCAGGAGGACGTCGGCCCCGTGGCGGTCGATCTCGTGGAGCTGCGGGTCGCCCGCCGCCATGCCCCGGATGAGCACCGGGACCTGCGCGTGGACCTGCGCGCTGGTGGCGGGCGTCTCGGCGCCGTGCAGCTGCACGGCCCGCAGGCCGACCGCGTCGACGATGTCGAGGACCTCTCGTGCCAGGTGGTCCCGGAAGACCCCGACGGTCAACACGTGGTCGGGCACGGCGGCGACGATCTCCATGGCCTCCTCCACCGTGACCTGTCGGCGCGAGGGGGCGAAGATCACGCCGACGGCGTCGGCACCGGCATCGACGGCCAGCGCAGCGTCAGCGGCGCTGGTGGTGGCGCAGATCTTCACGAACACGGTCCGCGACCGTACCGGGGTGCCGGCCCGATCCAGCAGCGCGTACCGGCACCCACCACGTTCTGGCCTGCCGATGCCCCGCCTGGCGGGGGTGGATGTATGCCAGAACGTTCAGTGGGTGGAACGAAGGGCGGCGACGGCTGCGGCGGGGTCGCCGGAGGTGACGAGGGACTCCCCCACCAGCACGGCGTCGTACCCCGCCTCGGCCAGGGCGGCAGCGTCCTCGGGGCCGCGCACGCCGGATTCGGCCACGGAGACCACGTGGTCGGGGAACGCCGCGGCCATGCGAACGGCGCGCTCGTGGTCGACCTCAAAGGTCACCAGGTCCCGCTGGTTCACACCGACGAGGGTGGCGCCGACGGCGAGGGCCCGTTCGAGCTCGGCTTCGTCGTGGACCTCGACCAGTGCGTCGAGACCGACCTCGGTGGCGGTGCGGTGGAAGCTGGCCAGCTCGTCG